>CADBOC010000097.1 GCA_902796175.1 Oscillospiraceae bacterium
CCCAGTAGCGGTTGCGCGAAAGGCCCCAATCCTGCACGTTCTCAATAAAATTTCCGAAGCGGCCGCGGCCAATGCTCTCGGGGATCCAGTTGATGGTGTTGTTGTTGCGCACCAGATCGTCGCGCACGGCGGTCATCTTGATGAACCAGGATTCCCGGGCGTAGTAGATCAGGGGCGTATCGCAGCGCCAGCAGTGCGGGTAATCGTGCTCGAACTTCGGCGCGGAAAAGAGCTTGCCTTCGGCGTCGAGATCCTTCAGGATCAGCGGATCCGCCTTTTTGACGAACACGCCCGCGTACGGCGTTTCGGCGGTCATATCGCCCTTGGGGTCGACGAACTGCACAAGGGGCAGGTCGTATTTTCTGCCGACCTTCGCGTCGTCCTCGCCGAAGGCGGGTGCGATGTGCACGATGCCGGTGCCGTCCGTCAGGGTTACGTAGGTATCGCAGGTGACGTAGTGCGCCTTTTTGTTCTGCCGCTTCGCCTCCTCGCCCGTACAGGCGAAGAGCGGCTCATACTCTTTGTATTCGAGATCGCCGCCCTTGCAGGTCGAAAGGATCTCATAGGCCTTTTCGCCGTCTTTGGCAAGAGGCCCCAGAACCGTATCGAGAAGCGCGGAGGCCATATAATAGACGTTGCCGTCCGCGGCCTTTACCTTGGCGTACTCGTGCTCCGGATGCACGCAGAGCGCGGTATTGGAGGGCAGCGTCCAAGGCGTGGTGGTCCACGCGAGGAAGTAGGCGTCCTCCCCCTTTACGCGGAAACGCACGACGGCAGAGCGCTCCTTTACAAGCTTATACCCCTGCGCCACCTCGTGAGAAGAAAGGGGCGTGCCGCAGCGCGGGCAGTAGGGCACGATCTTGAAGCCCTTATAAAGCAGGCCCTTCTCCCAGATCGTTTTGAGCGCCCACCATTCGGATTCGATGTAATCGTTGTGATAGGTGACGTAGGGGTGCTCCATATCCGCCCAGAAGCCGACGGTGCCGGAGAAATCCTCCCACATCCCTTTATACTTCCACACGCTCTCCTTGCACTGCTCGATGAAGGGAGCGAGCCCGTATGCCTCGATCTGCTCCTTGCCGTCGAGCCCGAGCTTTTTCTCCACCTCGATCTCCACGGGCAGACCGTGGGTATCCCAGCCCGCCTTGCGGGGCACCATCTGCCCCTTCATGGTGTGGTAGCGGGGAATCATATCCTTGATCACGCGCGTGAGCACGTGGCCGATGTGCGGTTTGCCGTTCGCCGTGGGCGGACCGTCATAAAAAACGTAGGAAGGACCCTTGCGGCGGGAATCCATGCTCTTCTGAAAGATCTTGTTCTCCTGCCAGAACCGTTCGATCTCTTTTTCGCGCTGAACGAAGTTCAGATCGGTGGGAACCTTTTGATACATAACTGAGCCTCCTGTATAAAAGAAACATATAATATATCTTAAAATAAGAGGCGTGGTTTGTCAACAGTTTTTTTCATTGTTCGTCACCGGCGGCGTTCTCTTTGCATAGAATGGGGGCGAGGAGGGATCCTTATATGCAGAAAAACGAAAGCATTACCGTGATCGGCGGGGACGCCCGCATGGGGTACGCGGCCCGGGCGCTTGAACGCGCGGGCTACTTTGTAACGCACATCGGCTTTGAACGATCCGGGAACGAACCTGCGGGGGACCGCGCCGGGAACGAAGGGTACTCCTCAGGGGCGTATCTGCTGCCCATGCCCCTGACTAAAGACGGAAAAAACGTGTTCGCGCCGTTTTCGGGCAGAACGCTGCCGCTGAGTGAAACGCAAAGGCGCATCCCCGACGGGGCGACCGTATTTTTCGGAGGCGGCGGCGCGTTCGGGCGGGATCTGCGGCTCAGGGGCGTAACAACGGTCGATTACGCGGCGGACGAAACGCTGCAGCGTAAAAACGCGGCGCTGACGGCCGAGGGGCTGCTTGCTCTCTTTATCGCCGAAACGCCGTACAGCATCAAAAAAGCGCCCGTCGCCGTGACGGGCGGGGGCAGGGTGGCGTATGAGACCGCCCGCCTGTTTGCCGCGTGCGGCGCCGCGCCCGTCTGCTTTGCGCGGCGTGAAGCGCAGCTGAGCGAGCTTCGGAAAGCGGGGATCCGTGCGATGCCGCTTTCGGCGCTCGGCACGATCGAAACGCGCTTTGTATCGGTCGTCAACACCGTGCCCGCGCGCATCCTGAACGCGTCCGTGCTCAGGGCGCTCGGGCGGGACTGCGTGATCCTGGAGGCGGCAAGCGCCCCGGGCGGCGCTGACCCGGCCGAGGCGGCGGCGTACGGGCTGCGTCTTGTGCCCGCGCCTGCCCTGCCGGGGCGCTTCTGCCCCGAAAGCGCCGGACTGAACATAGCCGACGCAGTAATGGAAAAACTGGGGAGGTGAAGACCCATGGAACCAAAAACGATCGGCTTTGCGCTGTGCGGCTCCTTTTGCACCTTTGCCCGCGTTCATCCTGAGATCGAACGGCTGACCGAAGCCGGATACCGGGTGATCCCGATCATGAGCGAAGCCGCCTGCGGCACGGATACGCGCTTCGGCGCGGCGGAGGAACACCGCGCCAGGATCGAGCGCGCGACGGGGAACCCGATCATTTCGACGATCGCCGGCGCGGAGCCCATCGGCCCCAAGGGGCTGCTGGACGCCCTTGTGATCGCGCCGTGTACCGGCAATACGCTCGCAAAGCTCGCCGCCGGCATCGCCGATACGCCCGTAACGCTCGCGGCAAAAAGCCATCTCAGAAACGGCAGACCGCTGCTGATCGCGGTTTCGACCAACGACGCGCTTGCCGCGGCCGCCAAGAACATCGGCGCGCTGCAGAACTACAAACACATCTACTTCGTCCCGTATAAACAGGACGCGCCGGAGGAAAAACCGAACTCGGCGGTCGCGGACTTTACGCTGCTGCCCCGCGCGCTGGAGCTGGCGCTCGAGGGCCGCCAGATGCAGCCGGTGCTGCTGTGATCAGCGGTCCGTGTAACGCATGATGCGGGCGGCGATCTCACGGAATACAGGCGCGCAGTCTACGGCCGGGGAGACGCCGTCCTCATCGAGCACCGCGATGGAGAAGGCCGGCTCTTCGCAGGGCAGAAAGCCGCAGAACCAGGTGCACAGCCGCTCCGCGCCGTTTTCGCCGTAGGAGCCGGTCTGCGCCGTGGCGGTCTTGCCCGCCGCCGATACGCCGGGCGGCGCCGCGTTCACGCCGGTGCCGCTGACGAGGTTTTCTCTCAGCGCCTCAGAGATCCGCCCTGCGGTCCCGGGGGAACAGGCCGTACCGCCGGGCTCCGGCTCATAGAACGCCGTTTCGCGGCCGCTTTCATCCACGATCGCCCGCAGCACGAACGGGGGCAGATATTCCCCGCCGCGGGCGATCGCGGCATAGGCCGCCGCAAGCTGCAGGGGCGTGGCGAGCAGCTCCCCCTGCCCGAAGCCGAGGTTCGCCAGGGCGGCGGGCGTTTCAAGAGAAGCCGCGGCCGGCAGATTTCCCGCGGCTGACGAGATCGTCCCCGTCAGCGGGATCGCCTCCCCGAAGCCGAAGCGCCTCGCCCCCAGCAGCATCGCGGCGGGGCCCGTCTGTTCGGCGAGCGAGATAAAATAGGTGTTGCACGAACGGCAGACCGCCCCCGTAAGATCGAGCTGCCCGTGCGCCGTGCGGTCAAAGCAGGTGAATTCGGCCCCCGAAACATCCGTACTGCCTTCGCAGACGAAATCCGAAGGCGGCTCCACGCCGGCCTCCAGCGCCGCCGCCGCGACGATGGGCTTGAATACGGAGCCGACCGGATACGCCGAAAGCGCGCGGTCCACAAACGGCCGGTCGGGATCCGTGAGCGCGGCGCCGGGGTTCGCGGGGTCGTACGCCGGAACGCTCGCGAGCGCCAGGATCGCGGAATCGCGCACATCCAGCACCACGACCGCGCCCTTTCGGATCGGCGACGCCGCCAGAACGCTTTGCGCCGCAAGCTGGATGCGCCGGTCCACCGTCAGCACCAGCCCCGCAGGGGAATTATAGCCGTCGTCCAGCAGAGTCAGCCCCGCGCCGGCCAGAGGCCGCCCGGCGGCGTCCGTAAAATAACGCACGCCCATCGAGCCGGAGGCGTCGCGCAGTACCCGGTCGAAGGCCTTTTCGAGCCCGCAGACGCCTCTGCCTTCTCCGTCCACATACCCGATCAGATGCGCGCAGCAGGCGGGAGAAGCATACCGCAGCACCTTCGCGAAGTTTACGCAGGTATCCCCCTCGCGCTCCGCGCCGGCGGTCTGCCGTACGGTCAGCACGCCCCTGCCGGGCTCCCCCGGTCTTTCCTGAGCCGTCGGGACAAGCCTTACCTCCGTGTTGACCGTTTCGCGGTTGACCAGGGGACGCAGCGCTCTGTCGTAGATATATCCGCGGGTGGTATCCATCGTAACGGCGCGCTCCCCCGCGCCGCCGTCCGCCGCCGTGCTCGCCCGCACCTGCAGATAGCGGATGCGCAGCGTCAGCCCCGACAGGAGCGCAAACAGCACGGCGCATACCGCCGCCGCGCGCAGCCGCAGCGCCCGGCGCGGGCGCCCCCGACGCGCCTTCGCGTTTTTCATACCGGCGCACCTCCGTTTTTTCTCAGTATGCCCGCAGACGGCGCAAATATGAATGATCCATAAAATCTGTTTTTTCTATTGCCTTTTTGCCGGGAATCGGATAAAATAGAATCATCAAACAGTAAAAGGATTGAATGCTTTGCCGATCAAACAAATGCCGGCGTTCGTTTTTTCCCACAAAGAGATCATGCAGGCGGTGATCTGCGCGCTCGTCTCCTGCTTTCTGCTGATCGTACAGCTGATCCTGATGCCCAGAACGCTCATCAGCGTGATCTTCGACGTGGTGATCCCCTTTACCGCCGCGATCACGTTCGGCTGCTACGCCATCACCATGGCGATGGACAGACCCGCCATCCTGATCTACCCGCCCACGGTCTACTTTGTCTCGCTGCTCGTCACGCAGCTGCTGAGCGTGGAGGTGGGCGTAGAGGATACCTATCCCGTTTTTATTTTCGTGGAGTTCATCCCCTACCTGTTCTACTGCTTTTCGGTCGCCACCGGCAGACTGAAAAAGGTGACGCGCGGGGTGCTCATCGGCGGCTGCGTTGTGATCGCGCTCTTTATCGTAGCCGTCTGCGTGCTGGCGGCCGTATTCCGCATCATGCTTTACGCGCACGTGAGCCAGACCTTCGCGCTGGCGGCGGGCATGCTCTCGGTGCTTTCGATCTACATCGGCATGCTGGCGCAGCTGAAGATCGCCGGCTGCGAGAAACGCCAGCGTCGCAGACGGATCCGCTATTTTTTCTGACAAGAAAGCGGCTGCGCTTCAGCGCAGAGCGATTTCGTATTCGCCATCGCCGTTGCCCGAAGGGCAAAATCGGCGGGCG
>CADBOC010000098.1 GCA_902796175.1 Oscillospiraceae bacterium
ACAAGTGAACAGTAAAAGCGATGACGAAGACGGAGAAAACCGCGGCGTCCGCAGCGAGCCGGGGACGGTGCAAGCCCGGCGGCAAGGTGTTTTCAATTCCCATCCCTTCCGAGCTGAAGGCCCGAACGTCCTCAAAAGGGGCAAGTAGATCCCTTCCGTGACTGCTGCGTGAATGCATAAGGCTTGCTGGAGCCTGAGGGGCGCGTATCTGCGCGCAATTTGAGTGGTACCGCGGGTGCTGATACGCCCGTCTCAAAGAGTTTATCTTTGGGACGGGCTTTTTCTTATGCCAAAAAAACAAAAAACCGAAAGGAGCCAATCGCTATGACAGACACTGCCGCCATGACCCAGTTAAAGGAGATCGCGTTCCGAATCCGCGAGATGCGCGAGATCATGGGCTATTCCGAACAGGAAATGGCCGAAAAGACCGAAGTGACCGTTGATGATTATCTCTGCTATGAGCGCGGCGAACGGGATCTGCCCTTTACCTTTATCCACAAGTGCGCGCTCGCTTTCGGCATCGAGATCACGAACCTGCTCGAGGGCCACTCCGCCCGCCTGACCTCCTACACCCTTACACGCAAGGGGCAGGGCCAGCAGACCGCGCGGGAAGACGGCATCATGATCGAGAACCTTGCGCCGCGCTTCAAAAACAAGATCGCAGAGCCCTACTGGGTGCGGTATGAATACAGCGAAGCGCAGCAGAACAAGCCCATCCACCTGATCCGCCATTCTGGGCAGGAGTTCGACCTGGTGCTCTCAGGCTCCCTGCTTGTGCAGGTAGGGGAGAATCAGGAGATCCTCAACGAGGGCGACAGCATCTACTACAATTCCTCGAATCCCCACGGCATGATCGCCGTCGGCGGCAAAGACTGCGTCTTCTGCGCCGTGGTGCTGCCGGGCGAAGAGCGGCACGAGCAGCTCTACCGCGAACCGGTGGCCCCCGCCGTACCCGCCCAAAAGCTGCTGATCGAGGAATTCGTCGAGTGCAAAGAGACGCCGGACGGCGCGCTGGAATCCATCCGCTTCAAGAACACCGAACGCTTCAACTTCGGCTTCGACGTGGTGGACGCCGTCGCCGACCGCTACCCCGATAAGCTCGCCATGGTGCATCTGGACCGCAATAAGAAAGAACGCCGTTTTACCTTTAAGGATATCAAACGCGAGTCCAGCCGCGCCGCGAACTACTTCGCCTCCCTCGGGATCAAAAAGGGCGACAAGGTGATGCTTGTGTTAAAGCGCCACTACCAGTTCTGGTTCGCGATGGTGGGCCTCCATAAGCTCGGCGCGATCGCGATCCCGGCCACCTATCTGCTCAAGGAGCACGATTTCACCTACCGCTACGATTCCGCCGGCGTTTCGGCGATCCTATGCACGGCGGACGGCGACGTCGCCGACATCGCCGAGCGCGCCGCTGCAGGCTGCCCGAGCGTAAAAACGAAGATCCTGGTCGGCGGCTCCCGCCCCGGCTGGCACGATTTTGACGCGGAGTACGCGCGTTTTTCCAGTCACTTTGAACGCGCGGCGGATACGCCCGCCGGCGACGACGCGGCGCTGATGTTCTTCTCCTCCGGCACCACCGGCAACCCCAAAATGGTGGAGCACCGCCATACCTACGCCCTCGGGCACTTCGTCACCGCCCGGTACTGGCATTGCTGTGAGCCGGACGGTCTGCATCTTACGATCTCCGACACCGGCTGGGGCAAATCCCTCTGGGGCAAGCTCTACGGCCAGTGGATGTGCGAGGGCGCGGTCTTCGTCTACGATTTCGACCGCTTCTCCGCGGCGGATATCCTGCCCCTCTTTAAGCAGTACGGCGTTACCACCTTCTGCGCGCCGCCCACCATGCTTCGCATGATGATCAAGGAGGATCTCTCGAAGTACGATTTCTCCACCGTGCGCCATATGACGACGGCGGGCGAGGCGCTCAACCCCGAGGTCGCGAAGCAGTTCATGAAGGCGACGGGGCTTGAGATCATGGAGGGCTTCGGCCAGACCGAGACCACTCTTACCATCGCAAACCTGCGCGGCACCGCCGTAAAGCTCGGCTCCATGGGCAAGGCCTCGCCCCAGTATAACGTGGACATCGTGGATCCCGACGGCAACCCGGTGCCCAGCGGCGAGGTGGGCGAGATCGTCTTAAGGCTTGACGAAGGCGCGCCGGTCGGTCTCTTCCGCGAATACTACCGCGAGGCGGAAAAAACCGCCGAGTGCATGCGCGGCGGCGTCTATCACACCGGCGACACCGCCTGGCGAGATGAAGACGGCTACTACTGGTACGTCGGCCGCGTGGACGACATCATCAAGTCCTCCGGCTACCGCATCGGGCCGTTTGAGATCGAGAGCGTGATCATGGAGCTGCCCTATGTGCTGGAATGCGGCGTTTCCGCCGTGCCGGACGAGGTGCGCGGGCAGATCGTAAAGGCAAGCGTGGTGCTGACCAAGGGTACCGAGGGGACCGAGGCGCTGAAAAAAGAGATCCAGAATTACGTAAAATCCCATACCGCGCCCTATAAATACCCGCGTGTGGTGGAGTTCCGCGAGGACCTGCCCAAAACAATCAGCGGGAAGATCCAGCGGAATTTGCTTTAATTAAAAATATTTATCGTCATCTGAAAAACTATCAATCAGATTTCTGTTGACAAACGCATCGCCGGGGATTATACTATTCTTTAATAAAGGCTTTGACGAAGAGGGCGTTCGCAATTGTGAAGCGCAGAGAGGCAGCGGCTGGTGTAAGCTGCCGGCAGCAGGCGACCGCCGTAGCTTCCGAGCCGGGGGGAAGAAATCCGTTTAAGCGGAGAGTAGAACCCTCCCGAATCTGCCGCGTAAAGGCATAAGACTTGCTTGAGTCTGAGAGGCGCTTTTGGGGCGCAATTTGAGTGGTACCGCGGGCGTTCACGCTCGTCTCAAAGAAATCTGCTTTGGGACGGGCGTTTGTCTTTGTCCCGGGAAAGGATGATCATCCGATGGAAAGTGTTATGACGGGTCTTGACTACAAGATCCGCGAGATGGCGGGGCGCATCCGCGAGCTGCGCGAGATCGAGGGAAAGACCCCCGCCGAGATGGCGCTCAAAACCGACGTGTCGCAGGAGGAATACCTGCGCTGCGAAAACGGCGAAAGCGACCTGAATTTCGCGTTTATCTACCGCTGCGCGCTGGCGCTCGGCGTAAACGTGACCGATATCATCGAAGGCCAGAGCCCGAAGCTGAAATCCTTCACCCTGACCCGCG
>CADBOC010000099.1 GCA_902796175.1 Oscillospiraceae bacterium
GCGATCGTCATGCCGGGCAAAAGCCTTACGCCCCTGCCGGGAGTTCCGTAATTCGGGACCGAGGGGTCCTCATGGAGGCGCGTTCCCACACCGTGGCCGGTGTATTCGCGGACTACGCCGTATCCCCTCGAAACACAGTACTCGCAGATCGCGGCGCCGATGTCGCCCAGTCTGTTACCCGCAACCGCCTTTTTGAGCCCCACGTAAAGGGATTCCTTTGTGACGGTGCACAGCCGCTCGGCAGCCGGGCTGATCCTGCCGCAGGCGAAGGTCGCCGCGTTGTCGCCGTGGTAGCCGTTGATCACGGCCCCCAGGTCGATGCTGACGATGTCGCCCTCGCGCAGTACGTGTTTTTTGTCGGGGATCCCATGGATCACCTCTTCGTTTATGGAAATGCATGCCGTTGCCGGAAAGCCGTTGTAATGCAGAAAGTTCGGCTCGGCGCCCTGGCTCTTGATGTAACGGTACGCGATCTTATCGATCTCGGCCGTTGTAACGCCGGGCTCTACCGCCTCGCCCGCGAGTTTCAGCGCGGCGGCGGAGATCCGCCCCGCCTCGCGCATCAGCTCGATCTGACGGCGGTTCTTCAGCACGATCATGCTCTTTCCTCCAATGCCTTCAGGGTGAGCGCGGTGGTATCCTCCACCTTCTCCTGTCCCCTGACGACGACCAGCTTGCCCTGCCGGTCATAAAAATCGATCAGCGGCTGCGTCTCGGCGTGATACACCCTAAGACGCTCCGACACGGTTTCGGGGGCGTCGTCCTTGCGCTGCATGAGCTTACCGCCGCAGTTGTCGCAGGTCTCCGGTTTTTTCGGAGGCTTGTAATCAAGGTGGTAGCTGCCGCCGCAGTCGGGACAGACGCGCCGCCCGCCGAGCCGTTTTTCGATCGTTTCGTCCGGCACCTCCAGATCCAGCACGCAGTCGATCGGAACGCCCATGGCGTCCAGCGCCTCGGCCTGCGGGATGGTCCTGGGGAAGCCGTCCAGGATGAAGCCGTTTTCGCAGTCCGGCTCGGCGAGCCGTTCTTTGATGATCGCGATGACGACCTCATCCGGCACCAGTCTGCCGGCCTCGATAAAGCTCTTGGCCTCAAGGCCCAGGGGCGTACCGGCTTTGAGCGCCGCGCGGATGATGTTGCCGGTCGAGACCGTGGGAAGCGAATAGCGCTTCCCTACGATCTCTGCCTGCGTGCCTTTTCCCGCGCCCGGCGCGCCTAAAAAGATCAGATTCATCGGCGTCCCTCTCAGTCAAGGAAGCCTTTGTAGTGGCGGATCATCATCTGGCTCTCGATCTGCTGAACCGTTTCAAGCGCGACGCCCACAAGAATGATGATGGACGTACCGCCGATCGAAAGGCTCATGCCCTCGAGCTTTACGGCCGCGGTGATCTGCGTGAACAGGATGGGGTAGAGCGCCACGACGCTGAGCATCAGCGCGCCCAGAAGCACGATCTTGTTGATGACCTTCGCGATGTAATCGGCGGTGGGTCTGCCCGAGCGGATGCCGGGGATCATGCCGTTGTTCTTGGAGAGGTTGTTCGCCATCTCCACCGGGTTATACTGGATGGAAGCGTAGAAATACGCGAAGAAGATGATCAGCACGAAATAGATGATGCCGTACACCCAGTGCTCCGCGTGGAAGAGCGAGAAGAAGCCGGTCCAGAACTTGCCGCTGGGGGTATCGGCGTTGAGCTTGTTCTGCACGAACATCTCGATCGTGGGCGGAAGAGAGAGGATGGAGCTCGCGAAGATCACGGGCAGAACGCCGCTCATGTTCACCTTGATCGGGATGTTGGAGCTCTGGCCGCCGTACATCTTTCTGCCGACGACGCGCTTTGCGTACTGCACGGGGATACGCCGCTCGGCGTTATCCATCCATACGATGTAGGCAAGCATCAGGATCAGCGAAACAAGGCCGATGAAGGAGGCGAGGTAGTACCAGCCCTCTTTCTGGAACGCGATGGTGACGAGCTGCGTCAGGATCGACGGGATGCGGGATACGATGCCCGCGAAAAGGATCAGCGAGATGCCGTTGCCGATGCCCTTGTCGTTGATCTGCTCGCCCAGCCACATCGTGAGGGCGGAGCCCGCGGTGAGCGCCGCTACCACGAAGAGGCCGACGACCCAGACCATACCGCCGGTAAACGCCTGGCCGTTCGCGTCTGTTACGAGCATGTTGCCCTGGCTCCAGATGTAGATGTAGTAGGCCACGCCCTGCAGCACCGCGAGACCGATGGTCACATAGCGGGTGATGGTCGCCATTTTTTTGCGGCCCTCTTCGTCGTGCGAGAGCTTTTCAAGGGCGGGGATGGCGACCGCGAGCAGCTGCAGGATAATGGACGCGTTGATGTAGGGGGTGATGCCCAGGGCAAAGAGCCGTCCGTACATGAAAGCTTCGCCGTTGAGCATGGACAGGAAACCGAGGAAGGTGTTCGGATCGTTTCCGCCGATCGCGTTCTCTGTCAGAATGTTGATAAAGGGTACGGGGACCGCGCAGCCAAGCCGGAACAGAAAGAGGATAAAGATCGTATAGATGATCTTTTTCCTGAGCTCCGGGATCTTCCATGCGGTGATCAGAGTTTTTACCACTTGGGGACACGCTCCTTTCTGAATTCAGTCAAAGACGCGAGGGTCATTCGGCGATCTCGGCGACGCCGCCGGCAGCCTCGATCTTCGCCTTTGCTTCCTTCGAGAAAGCGTTCGCCTGTACGGTCAGCTTTTTGGTAAGCTCGCCGTTGCCGAGCACCTTTACGCCGTCGAGGGCCTTCTTTACAAGGCCCTTCGCGATCAGAGCGGGCACATCCACCGTAGCGCCGTCCTCAAACACGTTGAGAGCGGAGACGTTCACGATGGCGATCTCTTTGGCAAAGATGTTGTTGAAGCCGCGCTTCGGAAGTCTTCTCTGCAAAGGCATCTGGCCGCCTTCAAAGCCCGCGCGCATGCCGCGGCCGGCTCTGGCCTTCTGGCCCTTATGGCCCTTACCGGCGGTTTTGCCCTGGCCGCTGGCCGGGCCTCTGCCGATGCGCTTTACGGCTTTTTTCGAGCCGGGCGCGGGCGATAACTCGTGGATTTTCATATCTTGAACGTTCCTTTCTGCTTAAGCTTCGGTTACTTCAAGAAGGAAGCCGATCTTCTTGATCTTGCCTCTCGTCTGCTCGTTGTCGGGCTGGATGCTCTCGTCGCCGATCTTGCGCAGACCAAGGCTCTTTGCGGTCGCGATCTGGTCCTGCTTGTATCCGATAAGGCTGCGAACGAGTTTTACTTTCAGATTGCTCATCTCCATCCACTCCTTATCCTAAAATCTCTTGCACGGTCTTGCCGCGCACCTGGGCGACCTCTTCCGCGTTGCGAAGCAGCGAAAGGCCGTTGAGCGTCGCTCTGATGACGTTGCAGGGGTTGTTTGAGCGAAGCGCCTTGGTACGGATATCCTTGATGCCCACGGTCTCAACCACGGCGCGCACCGGGCCGCCGGCGATCACGCCGGTACCGGGGGCGGCGGGCTTCATCAGCACGACGCCTGCGCCGAACTTGCCGATGATCTCGTGCGGGATGGTGGAGCCCTTCAGGGCGACCTTCATCATATTTTTCTTGGCGTCCTCGATGCCCTTGCGGATGGCGTCCGGCACTTCGCCGGATTTGCCGAGACCGAAACCGATGGTGCCCTTGCCGTCGCCGACGACGACCAGCGCCGCGAACTTGTAGATGCGGCCGCCCTTTACGGTCTTCGATACGCGGTTGATGGCGACTACCTTTTCGATGTACTCGGATTCCGCTTCTTTTTCTCTCTGTTTGCCTTCGAACCTAGCCAACGTAAATTCCTCCTTTTATCAGAATTTCAGGCCGCCCTCGCGGGCGCCTTCGGCCAAGCTCTGCACACGGCCGTGATAGATGTAGCCGCCGCGGTCGAACACCACCTCGGCGATGTTCTTCTGAGCGGCTCTCTCGGCGAGCTTTTTGCCGACCTTTTTCGCGGCCTCGGCGTTGCCGCCGTAGCCCTCAAACTCTTTTTCGGCGGTAGAGGCGGAACAGAGGGTAACGCCCTTATCGTCGTCGATGAGCTGCGCGTAGATGTGCTTGAGCGAACGGAAAACGTTCAGGCGCGGGCGCTCGGCCGTGCCGCGGATCTTGCCGCGAACTCTCTTATGACGGGCCTGTCTCGCTTTTGCCGTATTCGGTCTGTTAACCATAAAAGGTTCCTCCTCTCCTTATTTGCCGCCCTTACCGGCCTTGCCTTCTTTGCGGCGAATGACTTCGTCCGCGTACTTGATGCCTTTGCCCTTGTAAGGCTCGGGCGGACGCACGCCGCGGACCTCCGCTGCGAACTGACCGACCGTCTGCTTATCGGAGCCGAGGATCGTGAAGTGGTTCGGGTCTTTTACCTCCACCGAAACGCCCTCGGGCGGGGTCATGACGACCTGGTGGGAATAACCGACGTTGAGCACAAGATCCTTGCCCTGCAGCGCGGCGCGGTAGCCGATGCCGACGATCTCAAGATCCTTCTTAAAGCCGTCGTGCACGCCGTGCACCATGTTGGCGATGAGCGTGCGGGTAAGGCCGTGCAGCGCCCTGTTGCGGGCGGTGTCGTCGGGGCGGGTGACCTTGATCTCGCCGTTTTCAAGGGCGATCGCGATCGCGGGATCGTAGGAGCCGGTAAGGCTCCCCTTGGGGCCTTTTACGGTAACGGCGCTGCCGTCGATCTTCACGTCGACGCCGGCAGGCACTGCGATGGGCATTTTGCCGATTCTTGACATCCCTCGTTACCTCCTTACCAAACAAACGCAAGGACTTCGCCGCCCACGTTGGCTTTGCGCGCGTCCTTATCCGTCATAATACCCTTGGACGTGGAGAGGATCGCAATGCCGAGACCTTTCATCACTCTGGGCATATTCTCGCAGTCCGTGTAGATACGAAGACCGGGCTTGCTCACGCGGCGCAGGCCGAGGAGCACCTGGCTCTTGTTGGGGCCGTACTTGAGGGCGATCTCGATCACGCCCTGCTTTCCGTCCTCGATCACTTTAAAACTTTTAACGTAGCCCTCGTCCACCAGGATCTTCGCGATCGCTTTCTTCATGTTGGAAGCGGGTACGGTCACTGTATCATGCTTGGCGGAATTCGCATTCCGGATTCTTGTAAGCATATCAGCGATGGGATCGGTAATCTGCATGCCGTTAACCTCCTTTAGCGTTCGGTGTCATTACCAGCTTGCTTTCTTCACGCCCGGGATCTGGCCGGCGTGCGCAAGCTCTCTGAA
>CADBOC010000100.1 GCA_902796175.1 Oscillospiraceae bacterium
CCAGCGGGCACATGCCCGCGCCGCCGATCCCGATAAAGTGGATCCGTTTTACGCGCTCCAGGAGCGCGTCGATCTCATATTCCATATCGATCACCTGTTTTAACAAAGTGCGCAGCTTGGATCCTGCGCCGTTATTATAGTATATTATACCCTTTCATCCCGGAAAATGCAATACGCTCCCGCAAAAGAATGTAAAAACGGACCCCCGGACGGTCATTTAAGCCGGGGATCCGAAAAGAACGGTTTCAGCGGAAGAGCGACGTGAGGGAGGCGAAGAGCCGGCGGAAGAAATCAGCGATGCGGCGCAGCAGCGCCGCGAAGCCCGTGGGCGCCCAGTCGCGGCCGGGGGTCACGATCTTCGGCTCCGTCTCCTGCCCGAGGCCCAGCTCCTTCAGCGTTTTCAGAACCTCGCGGGCGATCACCACGTTGCCGGCCGCGTTCGGGTGCACGTTATCCCATGAAATGAGCGAGTTATCCGCGCCGAAGGCGGCTTCCACCTCCACGATGACGACGCCGTCGTGCTCCGCGGCGGCCTTGCGCATCGCCGCGTTCAGGCGGTCGACCGCCGTCTGATACACAGAATTCAGCCCCCCGCCGGGCGCGGGGTTATAGAGCGTTTGAAGCAGAACGACAACGCGGGCGTTCAGCCCCCGGATCGTGGAAAGGATGGAATCGAGATCCACGGCGTAGGCGGCTACGGTCTCATCGATCCTGCTGTAATTGCCGTTCTGCGCCTCGGCGATCAGGGCGGTCATATTGCCGCGCAGAAAGTTGTTGCCGCCGATGGAAAGGCTGATGATATCCGCCTTCGCGACGTGCGAAGCGACCTCCGGGTTTTTCAGCCGCGCGATCAGATCCTCCGTGCGGTTGCCGTTGACCGCGTCGTTCTGATAATCGTAACCGTTCGTGTTCGCGACGATCCTGCCGTAGCAGGCCTCGTTCGAATTGCTGATGCCGGCGCCCACGCCGATGGAATCGCCGAGCACCAGATAATACGGGCGTTCGGCAGCCCCTGCCGCCGCAGTGAATACGCCGCCCAGCAGCAGTGCCGTTAAAAGCAGCGCGACGCATTTTTTCAGATTTGCCATATCGGGATACCTCCTTTTTTTGCGAAGCAGCAAAACCGGCCCGAACCCGAAAGCGGAACCGGTTTTCCAACCTGATTCTATTTTAGCGTTTTTTTTCGGAAAGTCAAGCAAAACCCGCGCGTTCGAGCCGCCCCGCGGCGCGGGATACCTGTGATTTTTTGCGTCTTTGATCGGAAAAAAATTGACAGGACGCGTCCGCTATGCTAAAATAACAAAATAAAGATTCAGAAAGGGCGGCGCGGCGCGCCGCGACGGTGGGCGCATGGCTTATTATTTTTCGGAACCCTCGCATACCTTCAGCGAATACCTTCTGATCCCGGGTTATACCGATGAAAACTGTATCCCGTCGAACGTGTCTCTGCGCACGCCGCTGGTCAGATTCAGACGGGGCGAAGAATCCCCTATCACCCTCAACGTACCGATGGTCTCCGCCATCATGCAGTCCGTTTCAAACGATACCCTCGCCATCGCGCTGGCGCAGGAGGGCGGCATCAGCTTTATCTACGGGTCTCAGTCCATTGAGGACGAAGCGAAGATGGTAGCCCGCGTAAAGAGCCACAAGGCGGGTTTTGTTGTGAGCGCCTCGAACCTGACGCCGGAAAACACGCTGGCGGACGTGATCGCGCTCAAGGAAAAGAACGGCTTTTCCACCATCGCCATCACCGACGACGGCTCCTCCAACGGCAGGCTGCTCGGCATCGTATCGAGCCGCGACTACCGCGTCAGCCGCATGGACCCCGCCCAGAAGGTCTCAACCTTCATGACCCCCCGCGAAAAGCTCGTCACCGCGCCAGTCGGCACCACGCTCAAAGAGGCGAACGATATCATCTGGGACCATAAGATCAATTCCCTGCCCATCGTAGACGAAAACGACCGTCTGGTGTACTTCGTCTTCCGCAAGGATTACGACAGCCACAAGGATCATCCCCTTGAGCTGCTGGACGCCGAAAAGCGCTTTATGTGCGGCGCGGGCATCAACACGCGCGACTACGCCGAGCGCGTACCGGCGCTGGTGGAGGCCGGCGCGGACGTGCTGTGCATCGATTCCTCCGAGGGCTACTCCTGCTGGCAGAAGAAGACCATCGATTTCATCCGCGAAAGATACGGCGATACCGTGAAGGTAGGCGCCGGGAACGTAGTGGACCGCGACGGCTTCCTCTTTCTGGCCGAAGCGGGCGCGGACTTTATCAAGGTAGGCATCGGCGGCGGCTCCATCTGCATCACGCGCGAAACCAAGGGAATCGGCCGCGGTCAGGCCACCGCCCTCATCGACGTGGTGAACGCCCGCAATGACTACTATGAAAAGACCGGGATCTACATCCCCGTCTGCTCCGACGGCGGCATCGTACACGATTACCACATCACCCTCGCCCTTGCGATGGGCGCGGATTTCGTGATGCTGGGCCGCTATTTCGCCC
>CADBOC010000101.1 GCA_902796175.1 Oscillospiraceae bacterium
CGGCGAAATAAGTCAGGATCTTTTCGCCGCTCCAGACCGGCAGCCCTTTTTGATCCGCGCCGCCTTCCTCCGTAAAGGGGGAATCCGCGAACATACGGCGGTCGTAATGCGCCATCGGCATCAGAATGAGCCCCGGCGCGATCAGGGCAAACGGCTCCCCGTCGTGCTCATAAAACAGAAATTTGGCAGTCCGGTCTTTTTCTTCATGCGCGGCCGCCGAAAAACCGCCGTACCGTTCGAAGCAGTCTGAAAACAGACCGGCAAGCGTGGTCTGCCCGCCTTCTCCGTTAAGCCGGGCGGGGATGCGGCGCACCGTGTTCCGGCCGGTGATCAGACCGCTGAAAAAGACGGTGCAGAGCATGCCCCGCCACTCGGCGACGGTCTCAGGGTCCCCGCCCTGCAGACGGCGTTCAAACCCGTAGAGGTACGCGAGGGGATCCGGGATCGCTTCGTCCGGATACGCCGCGGCGTCTTCTTCGTCTGCAAAAAGCCCGCTGTCGCCGTCCGCGAGCCGTTCCAAATCTACCTCGGGCGCAAAGCGGCGGATCTCTCCGGCAGATCCGTCCGTCCCGAAAAAATCTTTCAGATCTCTCATTGCTTCTCTCCCGATGCGTTTTTTTCAAAAAATACAAACAGCGCGTTCAGATATGCCGCGAGCGCCTGCTCGGGCGCAAGGCCGCGTTTTCGGAACGGCCGGTACAGTTTTGCGGCAAGCGCGTCGGCGGCGCATACGCGGCTCTTCTCCGTCAGATAGGTCCGGCAGCTGAGGATCGCTTTGAGTTCGTCAGCCGGGGGGATATTCCCCTTCGACAGGATCCGGCCGACCCGGAGCAGCGCCGCGGCTTCCGTTTCGCCGCAGATCCGGCAGCGGTCGCCGCAGTCCTGCCCCCCGGGATCCCGCGGGCGTCCGCTCTGCGGCAGACTGCCCATGAACTCCGAAAAATCCGCGCAGTAAAGAACGATCCGATCCAGCGCCGCGCCGATCCGCTCCTTTACATCCGAGGCGTTCCCGCGCACGTTCTTTCTGCCCCCGCACAGGGCGCTGAGCCAGTGCAGACGGTGGAGACTCTGAAAAGACGCCGCTCTGAGTTCCGCCCGCAGCGCGAACACGGCGGCCGAGAAAAGCAGCGTCGCGCCCGCCTTTTTAACGGCGGCGGGGGCAAATTCCCGCGCTGTCAGCGGTTTTTCCGGCGTCGGGGCCGGGGGGATCATCCCATAGATCGGGATCTTACCGGATCCGTCTTTCTGAAGGCTGCCGGGCGGGGCGTTGAAGAAATCCGCGATCATGCCGGCGGCGATCAGATCGGTCAGGTCCGCCGGGCGGGGCGGCGGATCCGGCAGACCGGCGGTGCTCCCGGTACAGTTATGTTTCTCCCCGTTCGGCGGCGCGGCAAGATACAGCCGGTCCGGCAGCAGCATATCGCCGCCGGGCTGTTTTCCGAACTGCTCCAGAACGGACGAATATCTGCCAAGCGCCGCCCGGGCGCGTTCCTCAAAGAGCGCGTCGGTCGCCTTCTCCCCATCGCCGGTGCGGAGGGTAAAAAACGGCAGGATCGCCACGACGGCGGTTTCGACGCGCCGGGGATCGAGCTTTTTGATCGCCAGCGCGGCGTTCAGCAGCATACCGGCGCCCGTTGCGCCGAAAACGGAGCCGACCACCGTCACCCGGCACTGTTCTTTCTTATCGACCAGTCGAGCGGCTACATCGCGCTCGATCAGACCGAGCCGGTCCATATACCCGAACAGCAGCGACGCGTTCGCAGGGGAGGCGTGCGTCGTCTCCGCCTGCTGCGGCCGTGAAAAAAATGCGTCAAGCAGGATCGCGTCCGTTTCCGATCTGTCTTCGCACATTTCCTTTACCGTTTCAGGGAATCTGCGGGAGCGGAGGTCGAACAGATCCCCGTCTTCATGGAGCACGCTCAGACGGAAGAGCGTTTTACCGCCGTCTTCCCCGCCGAAGCTCTGCCGCCAGACCGAATCAGGATCGGTCAGCTCCGAGAGCAGCTTCGCCGTTTTGTTCGCCGAGGCAGTTTCGGGACTGTTAAGATCCGGATCGATCAGCCGGATCACGGTGCGGTTCTCCGGCGCTTCGGGCGAACCCAGAGCGGCGAGGTGCAAAAACGCGCGCACCGCCATGCCGCCGGAGCCGCCAAGGCCCAGAAGGTAATTCGTCATGCTTCTCTTCTCTCCTTCCGTTATACGAACATATTCTCTCACACACCGCGCCGGAGAACGGACGGGGGGGCGGAACCGGTCCCGGCGTGCGTCTTTGCAGAATATTTAATTTAGTGTATCATCTTCCGCCTGGCAAGTCAAGGCACAGGATCGCGCCGGCCGCGGGAACGGCGCGCCAAAGGAATGAGAAAAAAAAGAGAAAAAGCATCTTGTTTTTTTCAATGGAGCATGGTATTATTAGATGAATAGTCTGTGCCCGTCACAGACTGCTGATTGGGAAAGGGAGAGTACTTGCATGATGACACCCGATATCGATCCCCAGGTCCCGGGGACAGGCGAGCCTCAGGCGTACGGCTACGAGCCCGCGCCGGAGAAAAAGCAGTTCGCCTTCAAGGTGCGCGGCCTTACCAAGGATTACGACGGCCACGTTGTGCTGGATAACGTTTCGTTCGATATACCCGCGGGCAAGATCGTGGGGCTTCTGGGTCCGAACGGCTGCGGCAAAACGACCCTCATCAAGATCCTGACAGGGCTGATACACGATTACACCGGCGTTGTGAAGGTGGGCGGCAAGAGCATCGGCATCGCCTCAAAGGCGCATCTGGCCTACCTGCCGGATTCCACCTATTTTCCGCAGCGCTTCCGCACCATCGACTGCATCAACTATTTCGCGGACTTTTTCGTGGACTTTGACCGTATGAAGGCCATCCAGTTCGCGGGCGACTTCGGTCTCGATCTGAACCAGCGGGTCAAGACCATGTCGAAGGGCATGCAGGAAAAGCTGCAGCTGCTGATGGTGATGAGCCGCGACGCGGATATCTACGTGCTGGACGAGCCCCTGGGGGGCGTGGACCCCGCCGCCCGCAGCGTGATACTCGACATCATCATGAGCAACTACAAAGAGAACTCCACCGTCGTGCTTTCGACCCACCTTGTGAACGACCTGGAGCACAGCTTTGACCACGTGCTGATGCTCGGAAAGGGCAGCGTTCTGGTGAATACCGGCATCGACACCCTGCGCGCCACCGGCAAATCGGTGGAAGAGATCTTCAAGGAGGTGATCGGCGATGCTTGGGAGGTTGATTAAAAACGACTTCAAGGCCCACGCCAGCGCCGTTTACAACATTTATATCGCGATGGGCATCGCGGGCCTTGTGATGCTGATCCTGATGCTTTTCGACTGGACGAAGGGCGGCGAAAAGAGCCTTGGCGTCGGCATGGCGATCAAGGGCGTGGCCGCGTTCGCGCTGTGCGTGATCGCCTTTATCGGCGTGATCATGACCTTTGTCGGCGTGTTCAGCGACTTTGAACGCGGCATGTACGGCAAAGAGGGGCATTTAACGATGACCCTGCCCGTAAAGAGCAGCTCTCTGCTGCTCTCAAAATGGATCTCGGGTTCGTTCTGGGTCATTCTGAGCTACACCGCGTTCTGCGCCTGCTTTTTCGGAAGCGCATTGTACCTGATGCGGCATTCCTTAAGCATTGTGGAAGGCAACGAGATGTACTACTCCGTTTATGAGCTCGCCAAAGAGATGATCGCGCAGCTCTGCGAAACGGCGGGCATCACGGCCCCCAGCATGACGGTGCTCATGAACCTTGTGAGCCTTTACGCGATCGACGGCGGCATTCGCGCCTGCATCTTCGTTCTGCTCGTATATTTCGGCTTAACGCTCTCTCACTGCCGCCCCTTCAATAAGCTCGGCAAGATCGGCAAGGTGCTTTACTTCGCCGGCGGCTTCGCCGTGATGCAGACCTTCGCCGGCATCGTTACGAGCCTGATCAAGATCTACCTTGTGATCTCGGAAGACGCCTTTACCTTTACCATTTCGGAGCGCGAGGTCGAAAAAGCCTGGACGCTCGGCTACGGCGCCTTTCCCATTACGAACCTGTACTGCGTTGCCATGCTCGCCGTGGTGCTGTTTTTGGGCGTCGCGTACCTCATCGACCGCAAGGTGAACGTGGACTGATCCTGAATTTTTTACAGTTTTTCACTCTCACAAAGACAAGTGTTTGGTGAGATTGCGGATTGATAATCATTTAACAATATATTAGAATTAATATAAAGAGTAAACAGAAAGAAGGAGATCTACCTATGAGCACGCTCAACAAAAAGACCGTAGAAGACATCGACGTCGCCGGCAAAAAGGTTCTCGTCCGCTGCGACTTCAACGTCAAAATGGAAAACGGCGTTATCACCAGCGACAAGCGAATCGTCGCTTCGCTGCCCACGATCCAGTACCTGATCGACAAGGGCGCGAAGCTGATCCTCTGCTCCCACCTCGGCAGACCGAAGGGCGAGTTCGTACCTGAGTTTTCGATGGCGCCCGTGGCCGCCCGCCTTTCAGAGCTCCTCGGCCGCGAGGTAAAGCTCGCGAAGGACGTTGTGGGCGAAAGCGCCAAGGCGCTGGCCGCCGATCTGAAGGAAGGCGAAGTGCTGCTGCTTGAAAACGTACGCTTTGAGCCCGGCGAAACAAAGAACGACCCCGAGCTTTCCAAAAAGTTCGCGGCGCTTGCCGATATCTTTGTGAACGACGCGTTCGGTTCCGCCCACCGCGCGCACTCCTCCACCACGGGCGTGGCGGACTATCTGCCCTCCGCGGTCGGCTTCCTGATC
>CADBOC010000102.1 GCA_902796175.1 Oscillospiraceae bacterium
AAAGCGCCCGGGCAGAGCGACAGAAGAACAGCGGCGAACGGAAGCCGCGCATACGCTCCAAGAAAGCGGCTGCGCCGCAGCGCAGACCGCTTTCGCATTCGCCATTGCCGTCGCCCGCAGGGCGAAATCGGCAGGCGTTACAATCTTTTTATTTAACAGGAAACGAGATGTTTCCTGTTAAATGAAAAAGGGGGAGCCGCCTGTATCGGCATGGCGGCTCCCCCTCAGTTTCACCCGAACAGTCTCTTTTTCTCGTACGGCTCCGTCTTCACGTCCAGAACCTTGTAACCGGTGGCTTCGATCGTCTGTTTAACGGCCGCTTCGTCCAGCGCCTCCGGCGCTATGATCACCGTTTCGCCCTTGCCGTGGCTCGATTCCACCTTTTTCACCTTGAAGGCGGCGCGGATCGCGTCGTTGACGTGCGCTTCGCACATACCGCACATCATGCCCTCCACCTTTGCCGTGATTTTTACCATGGTATTGACTCCTTTCACCCGCCTTCGCGGGGATAATATTACTCCAGCTTATACCCTGCCGCGCGGATCGCCTTCGCAAAGCGCTTTTTCGGCACCTCGGCGGAAAGCGTCACCCGCGCCGTTCCGGCCTTGTGGTCCGCCGACGCGCGCTCCACACCGGGCAGCGCCTCCAGCGCCTGTTTCACACGCGCCTCGCAGTGTTCGCACATCATGCCCCGGATCCTCAGCGTTTCCGTTATTTCCGCCGCCGCTCCCGGTTCGGGGGCGGGGCTTCTTTTTTTACGGCGCGGGCGGTCGCGCTTTGCGTCGTACGGATCGAACAGATTGATCCTGAGCGCGTTCATCACCACCGAAAAGCTCGACAGACTCATCGCCGCCGCGCCGAACATCGGCTTTAAGCTCCAGCCGAAGATCGGGATAAAGACGCCGGCCGCAAGCGGAATACCGATCAGGTTGTAGACAAACGCCCAGAACAGATTCTGCCGGATCCCCCTGAGGGTGCGGCGGCTGAGCCGCACGGCGGCGGGTACGTCCGAAAGGCCGTCGTTCATCAGCACCACGTCGGCGGCGTCTACGGCGACGTCCGTTCCCGCCCCGATGGCGACGCCGACCTCGGCCCGCGTGAGCGCCGGCGCGTCGTTCACGCCGTCCCCCACCATCATGACCGGCCCCTGCTTCTGCAGCAGGCGGATCTGCGCCTCCTTTTCATCCGGCAGCACGCCGGCGATCACGCGGTCCACCCCGGCCGCTTTGCCGACCGCCGCTGCGGTGCGGGCGTTGTCGCCGGTGAGCACGGTGACCGAGAGGCCCAGCCGGCGGAGCGCCGAAACCGCCTCTGGGGCGTCGGCTTTGAGCGTATCCGCCACCGCGATCATGCCGAGATAGGCCCCGTCCGCCGCGAAAAAGAGCGGCGTTTTGCCGGATTCGGCGAGACGCCGGGCCGTCTGAGGCGCCGAAGGGGGAACCTGGCAGACCGACTGCACAAAGGCGAGATTGCCGCCCGTAACGGTCCTGTTCCCCAGCGCCGCCGTGATCCCCCTGCCGGGTACGCTCTCGGCCCCGGCGGGCTGCGGCACGTCTTTCAGTACCCCCTCGGCATAGCGGACGACCGCTTCGCCGAGTGGATGTCCGCTGCCGCGTTCCGCGCCGCCGGCAAGCCGCAGCAGCGTCTCCTCCGCTACGCCGTCGGCGGGCAGCACGTCCGTTACCGAGGGCTCCCCCTTTGTGAGCGTGCCGGTCTTATCCAGCACAACGTGTTCGATCCCGCCCGCAAGCTCCAGACTTTCGGCGGTCTTGAAGAGAATGCCGCGCTTCGCGCCGAGGCCGCTGCCGACCGTGACCGCAACGGGCGTGGCGAGCCCCAGCGCGCAGGGACAGCTGATCACAAGCACGGCGATGGCGTGCTCCAGCGCCTCCACAAAGGGGGCGCGGCACAGCAGCCACACGGTCAGCGTTAAAACGGAAACGCCGAGCACCGCGGGCACGAAAACGGCCGAGATTTTATCCGCCGTCTTCGCGATGGGCGCTTTGGTCGCGGCGGCGTCCGTTACGGTCTTGATGATCTTTGCGAGGGCGGTATCGCCGCCCACCTGCTCGGCGCGGCAGCGCAGCAGGCCGGACTGATTGACCGTACCGGCCCAGACCTTCGCCCCCTCATGTTTGTCGACCGGCAGGCTTTCGCCGGTCAGGCTCGCCTCATTCACGGCGCTGATCCCCTCGATCACTGCGCCGTCCGCCGGCACGCTCTCGCCGGGGCGGACGAGAAAGATATCCCCGGTGCGAACGGCGGAGGCGGGTATACGCTCCTCTTTTTCGCCCCGGAGCACCGTCGCCTCCGGCGGCGAGAGCGCCATCAGTCCCTTGATGGCGTCGGTCGTTTTGCCCTTTGCCCGAGCCTCCAGGAGCTTGCCCACCGTGATGAGCGTCAGTATCATACCGGCGGATTCAAAGTAGAGCTGGTGCAGAAAGGCGTGCGCCGTCTCCATATCCCCCGCCGCCATCGCGTGTGTGATGCGGAACAGTACGAAAAGGCTCCACGCCCACGAAACGCCGCTGCCCATGGCGACCAGCGTATCCATATTCGGCGCACGGCGCAGCAGGCTTTTCGCCCCGCTGACAAAAAAGCGCTGATTTACGAGCATGATCGCGGCGCTGAGCACCGCCTGCAGCAGCGCGAGCGCCGCCGGATCGCCGTGCAGCGCCATGGGTACGGGGAAGCCGAACATAACGTGCCCCATCGAAACATACATCAGGCCGACGAGCAGCGCGGCTGATACGGCCAGACGGCGGATGAGGACCGGCGTTTCCCGATCCTTCAGCGCGTCCGCCGTCGGTACGGCGGCGGACGCCGCCCCCGCCGGGGCTTCGGCCCCGTAGCCCGCCTTTTCAACGGCGGCGACGACCGCCGCCGGATCCGCGTTCCCTTCCACGCCCATGGAATTCGTGAGCAGACTCACGGCGCAGGAGGTAACGCCCGGCACGGCGGAAACCGCCTTTTCGATCCTTGCCGCGCAGGCGGCGCAGCTCATGCCTGTCACTCTGTATTGGTCCACGCGTTGCGCCCCCCTTCTGTCATTTCAGCAGCTTCTTCAATAAATCTTCCAGCTCCCGGGCGGCCTCGGGCTTGCCCGCCGCCAGATCCCGCGAGACGCAGGTATCGATGTGCCGCAGCAGCAGCGCGCGGTCAAAAGCCTGCAGCGCCGCGGCGGCCGCCGCCCCCTGCGTAATGATATCCACACAGTAGGCGTCCGCCTCCACCATGGCCTTTAAGCCCCGTATCTGCCCCTCGATGCGACTGAGGCGGTTTAAGAGCTTCGCCTTCTCCGCGTCGTCACGGGGCGTCGTCCTTACGCCGCCGCAGTGCGGACAATGCCCGGCGTTTTCTTCGGCCGTTTTGCCGGTCGTATTGTTCTCTTCCATCCCCGCAGCCTCTTTTCGGTTAGCTTATGCTGATTCTCTTGTTATTATACCCCCAGGGGGTATATTTGTCAAGCACAAATCCGGATTTGTCGAGGCAGAGGAATCGTTTTCGGCGAGGCGCGGAGGCCGCCTTCATCGGTAGCGCGGCTGCCCTCAGCCGC
>CADBOC010000103.1 GCA_902796175.1 Oscillospiraceae bacterium
CCATTGCCGTCGCCCGCAGGGCGAAATCGGCAGGCGTTACAATCTTTTTATTTAACAGGAAACGAGAAGTTTCCTGTTAAATAAAAAAAACGGGAGGGACGCCCCATCGATATGATCGCCGCCATCTACAAAAAGCTCCTTTTGAAACGCTACGATAAGGACGACGCTACGCCCTATTACGGCGCGGCGGATTTCCCGGAGCTCTGCCGCGAAGAGGATTTTTTCGAGAACTCCGAAAACGTACGGATCCGGTATTATCTTTACCGATACGCGCCGCAGGAAGCCGGGCCGCTCATTCTGTTCTGCCCCGGCGTCGGGCCCGGGCACACCGCTTACCTCAGGGAGATCGAAACGCTGTGCAGGGCGGGGTACCGGGTCTTAACGCTCGATTACACCGGCTGCGGCGCTTCGGGCGGGGAAAGGCTCCCCTCCTTGAACGCGCCGACGCGGGACGCCTTCGAGCTGCTCGAACGGCTGCGGCCATCCGGGGAGGTCGTCCCGGTCGGGCATTCGCTGGGCGGGTATACCGCGCTGAACCTCGCGCGGCTTGCGCCCGAAATCAAACGCGCGGTCGTGCTTTCGGGCTTTTCCGGCGTCGCGGACCTTTTACCGGGCTTCGTAAAGCTCCCTCCCCTCGCCCGTCGCATCGAACGGTACGAAGCTGAGATCTGCCCGCGCTTCGCTTCATCCGAAAACCTCGCATTCCTCGCGCAGACAACGGACCGCATTCTGTGGATCCATTCGAAGGACGACCCCACGGTCCCCTACCGCACGACCGCAGGAAGGGTCGCCGGACTCGGCAACCCGAACGTGCGCGTGATCACGGTCGAAGACAAAAAACATAACCCGCAGTATACCGCGGAGGCGGTTAAACAGATGAACGCGTGGATCGGCAGGTATACCCTGCTTGTAAAAACCGGGCGGCTGAACACCCCCGAAAAACGAAGGGCGTATTTTTCCGACAAGCCGATCGAACGCATGACCGAACCCGACCCCGCCGTATTCGCAGAGATCCTGCGGTTTATCGGCGAATGAACGGGCCGCGCCCCTTTTTTTGAAAAAACCGACGCCCCCCCCCCGCAGGCTTACGGAAAAAGATCCGTTATTCTGACATCAGCCGTAACGGCCGGAAAAGGAGAATACCGCCATGAAATTACAGATGTTCAACAGCCACCCCGCCGCATGCTTCGGCGGAAAATACTATGTTGTCGACACCGGATCGCCCGTCTCTTTCAGCTTTGACGGGGCAAACACACTGAACATAGACGGAAGAGAATTCCGTTTCGGCTCGCCCGTCTGCAAAAAAGAAGCGCTCGACGGTCTGACCGGCGCGGATATGACCGGGCTCATCGGCATGAACGTGATCGCAAAAACCGGGCTTACCCTCGATCCGGAAAACGGGCTCCTTGCATTTTCGGCAAACGCGCTGAAGGACAGCCCCGCCGCCGTGCTTTCGTTCGATCTGTTCATGGGCTATTACATCGTGACGAACGACGTGCGTCTCGGCGCGCCTCTGAACAACGCGATCATCGACACCGGCGCGCCGATCCCCTATGTTTCCGCGCGGATCCTCGCCGCGCTTGAGCCGACGGGCGAGAGCTACGAGGATTTCAGCCCCTCATTCGGCGCGCTGAAGGGTGAATACCGCAAGGGCGCGCTCTCCTTCACAGGCTCCGGCTCTGCGCGTCCCGTTAAAGTCGGCGCAATGCCGCAGCTGCTCGACATGTTCGGCATCTTCGACGCGATCCTCGGCGTAACCTCGCTCACGGATAAGGCGATCGTCTTTGATTTTGAACGAAAAGAGATCCGGCTCAGATCCTGACGGCGGCCGCATCCGGGGATTGCCGTCGATCTGTTTCGCCCGCTTCAAAAAAAAACACTTGACAAAACCGAAAGAACGTATATAATAGATATGAAGAAAATCTTCGGGGCGGGGTGCGATTCCCCACCGGCGGTCACAGTCCGCGAGCTCCTTTACAGGGGTTGATCCGGTGAAATTCCGGAACCGACGGTACAGTCCGGATGGTAGAAGATTTAAGCTGCGAACAAGCTTGTAAGCCCCGTCGGATCTTCCGGCGGGGCTGTTTTGTTTGCCCGCGGCGCTTTGAAGGTTTTCTTACAGATCAAGGAGGTGTTCGTATGACCGAACAGAGAACAAAAGAAAACCTGACAAAAATCGTCAGCATGGGCATGCTGGCGGCGCTCGCCGTGGCGGCTGACGTATTCCTGCGCATACCCGGCATCGGGGGCTTTCTGACCTATGAACCCAAGGATGTGATCCTGACCATCGGCGGCTTTATCTTCGGGCCGATCGCCGGTATCGGCATGTCGCTGCTTGTCTGCCTGATCGAGCTTGTTACCGTAAGCAACACGGGGTTCATCGGCCTGCTGATGAACTTTTTATCCTCCGCCTTTTTCGTGGGCGTGAGCGCGCTGATCTACCGCCGCAAAATGACGCTCGGCAGAGCCGTGGCGGGCCTTGTCGCCGGCGCGTTCTCCATGCTCGCAATCATGCTGCTGTGGAACTACATCATCACGCCCGTGTATATGCACATCCCGCGCGAGGAGGTTTTGAAGCTCTTCGTGCCGCTGCTGATCCCCTTTAACCTGCTCAAAGCCTTTCTGAACGCCGCGCTTACCCTGTTTTTATACAAGGGCGTTGTGACGGCGCTGAGAAAATCGCACCTGATACCCGAGCGGGAATCCAACGACAGCGCGAACAAAAAGGCGAATACGGTGCTGATCGTGCTGGTCTCCGCCGTTCTGGCCGTTACGCTCACGCTCGTGCTGCTGATCTTCGCGAAGGTGATCCAGATCTGAGCGCCTGTTCTGTTCCGGAATACGCCTTTTTCTTTCAGCTATTGACAAAAGCATACGATTGCGATATAATACCATTAAATTCATAAAACCTTATGAAGAGCGGCGGAGGGAACGGCCCTGTGATGCCCGGCAACCTGCTTATTGAGCAAGGTGCCAATTCCGGCGGTGCATACCGACAGATAAGGATTTGATTCTGCCCGCATGCACTGCCATGCGGGCTTTTTTCCGCGATCAAAAAGAAAGGAATGCGGACAAAACGTCCGCAAGGAAGAGAAACATGGCAAAGCATTTCTTTACATCCGAATCGGTCACAGAGGGGCATCCCGATAAGATCTGCGACCGCATCTCCGATTCCGTACTGGACGCGCTCTTAGCGGAGGATCCGCTCTCCCGCGTCGCGTGCGAGGCGATTTGCACCACAGGCATGGCACTCGTGATGGGCGAGATCTCCACCAAAGCGAACGTGGATATCCCTGCCGTTGTGCGCAAGGCGATCTGCGAAACGGGCTTCGATTCCCCCGAGGCGGGCTTTGACGGCAACACCTGCGCGGTGCTCTGCTCGCTCGATAAGCAATCCGCCGACATCGATATGGGCGTCAGCCGTTCGCTGGAGCAGAAGAGCGGCGAAGACGACGCGTTCAACCTGCACGGCGCGGGCGACCAGGGCATGATGTTCGGCTACGCCTGCGACGAAACGCCGGAGCTGATGCCCCTGCCCATCGCCCTCGCCCACAAGCTCGCCCGTCGCCTTACCGAAGTGCGCCGCGACGGCACGCTCCCCTACCTGCGGCCGGACGGCAAAACGCAGGTAACGGTCGAATACGACGGCGACCGCCCCGTGCGCGTCGACACCGTGGTAATCTCTACCCAGCACCAGCCGACGGTGGAGCTTGATACGATCCGCGCCGATATGATCTCGCACGTTGTAAAGCCCATCATCCCGCCGGCGCTTCTCGATGAGAACACCCGCTATTTTGTGAACCCCACCGGCCGCTTTGTCATCGGCGGCCCCGCCGGCGACAGCGGCCTGACCGGCAGAAAGATCATTGTGGATACCTACGGCGGCTACGCCTGCCACGGCGGCGGCGCGTTCTCGGGCAAAGACCCGACAAAGGTCGACCGTTCCGCGGCCTACGCGGCGCGCTGGGTCGCGAAGAACATCGTGGCCGCCGGCCTCGCCAAACGCTGCCAGGTAGAGCTTGCCTACGCCATCGGCGTCGCCAGACCCGTTTCTGTTCTGGTAGACAGCTTCGGCACCGGCTCAGCGCCCGATGAGAAGATCGCCGGGGCGGTACAGAAGGTATTCGACCTGCGCCCCGCCGCGATCATCGACGCGCTCTGCCTTCGCAGACCGATCTACACGGCGCTCTCCTCTTACGGCCACGTGGGCAGGACCGATCTCGATCTGCCGTGGGAAAAGACCGACCGCACCGAGGCGCTGCTCTCCGCTTTGGCTCATTAAGCTAAAAAAACAGAACCGGGAGTCCTTTTGTTCCCGGTTCTTTTCGGTTTTGGGGCGCTTATCAGCCGTCGTGATCTGAAACAAGCACCTCGTTGTGACGGAAGAGCAGCGAAATACACCAAACGCCCGCCAGCGCCACAAGGGTATAAATGATGCGGCTGAGGATCGCGGTCTGACCGCCGAAGATCCATGCAACCAGATCAAAGCGGAACAAACCGACAAGGCCCCAGTTCAGCGCGCCGATCACGGTAAGGATCAGCGCGATACGATCCAACATTCAATCACTTCCTTCTGTTTATTCGTAGTATGACCGGCTTTGGCGCCGCTTATACCGAAAGAAAGAGAAAAAATATGGAAAAACTGTATTTCAGAAAAGAGCGCTTTCGCATCATGCTGGTAGGCGATCCCCACTGCTATGACGAAGACAGGACCGAAGAGGGCCGCAAACGCTTAAAGGATTACCTTGCCCTGCAGAACGCCGCGCTCGACGCATCTCACCCCGATCTGGTCGTGCTGATGGGCGACAACGCCTACGGCGAAACGCGCGAAGAGGTGCGGCAGGTGCTGCTCCGCATGACGAAGCCCTACGCGGACCGCGGTATCCCCTTTACGTTTGTTTTAGGCAACCACGATCTGCAGGTCCCCGATACGACGCTCGAACAGCTCTACCGGGTCTACCGGGAGCTGCCCGGCGTCCTTACGGCCGAACCGATCACAGAGCACGGCGATTTTTCGTTTCTTGTGTACGACCCCGAAACGGATACGCCGGCGCTGCAGCTTTTATGCGTCTACTCCGGTTCCAGCCCCGGCCCCGGCGGCTACAGCTATTACGACTGGGTGCTGCCCGAACAAAACGAATGGATCCTGAAGACGACGGAAGCGTGCGCCGCAAAGTACGGCAAAACGCCCGCCGTGCTGTTTCAGCACATTCCGGTGCCGGAGGAATTCGGCCTGCTCGACGAGCGTTCGGCGCTCTGCATGGCCGGCAGCGGCGTATACGGGCAAAACGAACAGAAGGGCCGCTTTTTCACCAAAAAGAAGGGCGTGGAGGGATACCTCGGCGAAGCGCCCTGCGTGCCCGCGTTCAACAGCGGCGAATTCGAAACGATCAAACAGACAGGCTCCGTATTCGCGGCCTTTTTCGGCCACGACCATATGAACGACTTTGTGGGCATGACGGATGGCGTGATACTCGGCCAGTGCAAAACGGCCTCCTTCAACGTATACGGCGACGGTCTGCGCCAGGCCGTGCGCCTGCTCGACTTTGATCTGAAAGCCCCGTATCAGCTGAAGACGCGCATGCTCACCTACCGGGAGCTGATCGGCGCCAAGTGCGATTCCCTGCACGGCAGCATCGCTGTTCTGCACGACAGGACCAGCGTAAAGCTGGAGCTGATCGCGAAGATCGCGTTGGGCGCGGCCGCTGCGGCGCTGCCCGCCCTCGCGGCAAAGCTGATACGCCGAAACCGTAAAAAAGGAGCAGAACCGGATGCCGGATAAACGGGAGGTTTTCACACAGGATGATGCGCCCGTGCCGGAACCGGCAGGGCAGGCCGCCGGCGGACAGGCGCCGAACGAAGAAAATATCGCCGATCCCGCGCCCGCGGAGGCGCGATCTGAGCCGGAGGAAGAAAAAGCCGGCTACAAAAAGGCTTTTTTCACCGTCTCTGTCTTTTTTATTCTTGCGCTTGTCTTCTACGTCGGCACAGTATGGATCTCGCACAGCAGGGCGACACGTCTCAGCTTTTACGGGGAGATCGCCGCCGTAACGGCGGCCCCGACCGAAAAAGAAGAAGACGAAGAGGCGATCCCGACGCTCAACGTAAATACCGCTTCGGCGGAGGAGCTCGCAAGGCTCCCCGGGCTCGGGCCGACCCGCGCGGAGGCGATCGTCAAATTCCGGCAGGAATATGGGCTGATCACCGAAGCGGAGGATCTGCTGAACTGCCCCGGCATCGGCAAAAAGACGCTTGAAAAATTCGCGGAATACCTGATCTTTACAGACCCCGCCGCCGAACAGACCGCCGCCTCTCAGCAGGAACAGACGGCGAACGAATAGAATAAAAAAGGTAAAAGGGAAACGGACGGGCTTCGCCCGTACCCGTTATTCGGATCAAAACGCGCAGGCGTTTTTCCGAAGCGTTTCCCTTTTACCTTTTTCTGATCCATTCGCGCCTTTGGCGCGTCATATGCCGACCGATACGATTCGCTGCCGTTTTCCGTTACGGGCGCACCGCTTCACGCAGGCCGGCAAGGCCGGCGGAAAGCGGCAGATCCGGCTTAAAAATGCTTGCGGTGCCGGCGACAAAGATATCCGCGCCGGCCCGCCGCATTTTTTTTGCGTTTTCGGGGCTTACGTTGCCGTCCACCTCGATACCGGCGTCGGTCCGGCCGTTTTCATCGAGCAGAGCCCGCACGGCCGCGATCTTTCGCAGGGTGGACGGGATCATCTTCTGCCCCGCAAAACCGGGATTCACCGCCATCACCAGCACGCCCGCGAGATCATCCAGCACCGGCTCCAGAAAACAGAGAGGCGTTGCGGGGTTCAGGGCGACAAAGGGCAGCCCGCCGCGTTCGAGCACAGCGGCCAGCGCCTTTTGCAGGTGGCGCGTGCTCTCGGCGTGTAGGCTCACGATATCGCCCGCGCCAAAGGCAAACCACCCCAGCTTCTGCTCAGGGGCCCCGATCATCAGGTGCAGATCCAGCGGGATGGGGCTGTAAGCTTTGATCCGCCTGCAAAGATCCGTGCCGAGTGTGAAATTGGGCACGAATACGCCGTCCATCACATCCAGATGCAGATATTCAACGCCGCAGCGTAAGAATTCATCCAGCGTCTCACGCAGGCAGAACGGGTCGGCGCACATCAAAGAGGGCGACAGCTTCGGTGGCAGCGTCTCAGTTTTCATGCTTCATCTCCTCCGCGATCTCATCCAGCGCGCCTATATCAAAGGCAAGGGTGGAAAGGATATATTTATCGCGGATATCCTTGGTGGCGGCGAACACCGCCGGCGCGTCGCTGTTCGGCAGGCCGATATCGGCGGGGTTCACCGGCGCGCCGATCTCCGTCAGCAGCGCTTTGATCTCTTCAAAGGGCGGCAGCTCTTCTCTGATCACCGCCAGAATTTCGTTCCAGCGCCCGCAGATGGTTTTGAGCCGCGCGGCGTGCTTTTCGGGATCGTAGCGATCCGCGGTTCTCGCGGCGGAGATCATCGGGTCCGCCGCGTTTCCGAGCAAGGCACGCAAACGGCCGAACAAAGCCTCTCTGTCAAAGGCGGCAAAGGCGGCTTTTCCGGCGGCCTCGTCGGGACTGAGGCTTTGCAGACGGCGATAGCCCCTGAGGGCATAGAGCGTTCCGATGCCGCACTGCACGCCGTGCAGATCGAAGGGCGAGCCGAATTCCAGCGCACGCATATCCCAGATGTGCGAAAAATAATGCTCCACCCCCGAAACCGGACGGCTCACGCCCGCCCAATCCGCGGCGACGCCTGATAAAATCAAGCCCTCCATTACGGCCTTTACGGCGGCGGGCTCGCGGGTGAGGATGCCCCGGGCGTTGTCCACGCAGGTTTTTAAGGCCGCGCGGATGAGCGCCGCAACGTCTTCGCAGTAGTATTCGCCCGTCACGATCTGCCCGATGCGCCACTCCGTGACGCTGATATACTTTGCCAGCATATCCCCGAGCCCTGCGCGGATCATCTGCAGCGGCGCGTTTTTCAGCACGTTCAGATCGCCGATGATCACCGCGGGGCAGGCGCTTTCCACAGAGACCTTCAGGCCGTCCCGCACGATGGAGGAGGTGGAGGAGGCGTAGCCGTCCATGGAGGGCGCGGTGGCAACCGTGATCAGCGGATGGCCCGTCGTTTTCGCAACGATTTTTGAAATGTCGTTGATCACGCCGGAGCCCACGGCAAGGATCATATCGCAGCTATGGTCAAAATGCGCAAATGCGGCGCCGATCATCTTTTCGTCCGGCTCCGCCCGCTCTTTGCCGAACAGGTGCAGCGTGTAAGGGACGCCTTCTTCCGTAAGCTCCTGCAGCGCCTGCCGCCCGGCGGCCGCAAAGGTATTTTCGTCAGCCAGAACATACACCTTTGTACCGCCGTAGTTTCTCACAAAAGGAGACAGCCTCTGGATCGCGCCCTCGCAGATCAGCGCTTCCTTCAGGTGGGCGCTGTGCGTTTTTCCGCAGGCGCAGCGAAAGGCGGGGCGGCGCATCAGTTCGTTCAGGTCGATCGTTTTTTTGTTCCCGTTCATTTTTTCTCCCGCAATACCGGCAGCGCGCCCGGCGCGTTCGCGCGCGCCGTCTGCCGCCGGCCGTTTTTGTTTTTTTTATTTTCCTTTTCCCTGTTCCCTTTTCACCCGCGCGTCAGCGCGGCGATCCCTTTTGCGGTTCTGAGCGCGGGGTCGCGGAAGTGGTTGCCGGGGTTTAATTCCCACGTTACGTCTATGCCCTGCTCCCTGTAGAGAGCGACCAGCGAAAGGGTGCTCTCGAGCACCGCAGAGAGCAGCGGATGCCTGGTGTTCGCTTCGCGGTCGCCAAGGGAAACATACAGGCGTTTCGGCGTTCTCTGAAACGGATGCGTCTTTACGTAATCGATGAGCCCCGGGAACCACAGCGAACCCGATACGCTCGCCGCCGCGTCGAAGCTGCCGCAGGCGTAGAGGGCGTAGAGCGCGAACAGCCCCGCCAGCGAATATCCGGCGATCCCGGTGAAGGCGGGCGCGGTTTTGAGGGCGTTCAGCGCCCAGGGCAGGATCCGCCCCGTCAGGACCGGGATATATCCGTCCGCGCCGCCGGTACAGGGCGGCGCGTTTTTCATCACGGGCGGGCAGGCCCACGGCGAGAGGTCGCGCTCCCATTCTACGCCTTCGATCTGCAGCAGGCTGCACGCCGGGGCGTATATCGCCCGGAGCGACTCAGAGACGTCCCCGCCGCCGTCCGGGTCGGTGTGCAGCACGATCAGGGGGCTGCCCGCCGGCCCCGGCTCCAGAACGGCGCGGAGCCTGCCCGAGAATTCCCCCTCAAAACAGCGCGGCCCGGTCACAGGATATCGATGTACTCGCCGCTGAGAGCCTTGTTCATGCTTCTCACGGCGCAGAACTTGCCGCACATGGAGCAGGTATCCTCATGCTCCGGCGCGCGGGAATCGCGGATGGCCTTCGCCGTTTCGGGATCGATGGAGCAGGCCCACTGCCTTTCCCAGTCGACAGTGCGTCTCGCGTCCGCCATCGCGTCGTCCGCGTCGCGGGCGTGGGGGATCTTTTTGGCGATATCCGCCGCGTGGGCGGCAATACGCGAGGCGATGATGCCCTGCTTTACGTCCTCCACGTTCGGCAGCGCCAGATGCTCGGCGGGCGTGACGTAGCAGAGGAACGCCGCGCCGGAAGCCGCCGCGATCGCCCCGCCGATGGCGGAGGTGATGTGATCGTAGCCCGGCGCGATATCGGTGACGATCGGCCCCAGCACGTAGAAGGGCGCGCCCATGCAGATCGTTTGCTGGATCTTCATATTCGCCTCGATCTGGTCCATCGGCATATGCCCGGGGCCCTCGACCATCACCTGCACGTCCTTTTCCCACGCGCGTTTGGTAAGCTCGCCGAGGCGCACCAGTTCCTCGATCTGACAGACGTCGCTGCCGTCGGCAAGGCAGCCGGGGCGGCACGCGTCGCCGAGCGAGATGGTCACGTCGTATTCGCGGCAGATGGCAAGGATCTCGTCGAAGTACTCGTAAAACGGGTTCTCCTCCCCCGTCATGCACATCCACGCGAAGACGAGCGAGCCGCCGCGCGAGACGATGTTCATCTTTCTTTTGTGCTTGCGGATCTGATCGATGGTCTTGCGCGTGATGCCGCAGTGGAGCGTCACGAAATCAACGCCGTCCTCCGCGTGCAGACGCACAACGTCGATAAAATCCTTGGCGGTCAGGGTCGCGAGGTCGCGCTGATAATGAATGACGCTGTCGTATACCGGCACGGTGCCGATCATGGCGGGGCATTCGCCCGTCAGCTTTCTGCGGAAAGGCTGCGTGTTGCCGTGTGAGGAGAGATCCATGATCGCCTCCGCCCCCATATTGACGGCGGCCATCACCTTCTGCATCTCCACGTCGTAATCCTTGCAGTCCCGCGATACGCCGAGGTTCACGTTGATCTTGGTGCGCAGCATCGAGCCCACGCCGTTGGGGTCGATGCAGGTATGCAGGCGGTTCGCGCAGATGGCGACCTGCCCGCGCGCCACAAGGTCGCGGATCTCCTCTTCGGTGCGGTATTCCTTTTTCGCAACGGCCTGCATTTCGGGGGTGATCACGCCGCGTCTCGCGGCGTCCATCTGGGTCGTATATTCTCTCATTTTTTATCTCCTTTCAGACTGATTTTGGATCGATAAAACGCCCGGTGAGACCGAACGCGTGGTGCATGGGTCCTGCCCCCGCGCCGAGGTCGAGCATGGCCGAAAGCGCCCCGGCGACGTATGCCTTGGCGTTTTGAACGGCCGTATCAAGCGGGTACCCCTTCGCGAGGTTCGCCGCGATGGCGGAGGAGAGCGTGCAGCCCGTGCCGTGCGTATTTGGGTTATTGACGCGCGCGCCTTTGAACCATTTCATTTCGCCGTGATCGTACAGCAGATCGTTCGCGTCCTCCACCGAATGGCCGCCCTTGAGCAGCACCGCCGTGCCGTAGGCGTCGCCGATGCGTTTCGCGGCCTGTTCCATTTCGGCTGCGCCTGCGATCGTCATTCCCGAAAGCGCCTCGGCCTCCGGTATATTGGGCGTGACGACCGCGGCGAGCGGGAAAAGCCGCGCGGTCAGCGTTTCGACGGCGTCGTTTTTCATCAAAGCGGAGCCGCTGGTCGAGACCATTACGGGGTCCACGACCACGTTTTCGGCTCTGTAAAAGCCGAGCCGCCCGGCGATCGCCTCGATCAGCGCAGAGGATGAGACCATGCCGATCTTGACGGCGTCGGGCCGGATATCCTCAAACACCGCGTCGAGCTGCTCGCACAGAAAGGCGGGCGTCACCTCCATGATATCGCGAACGCCCGTGGTGTTCTGGGCCGTGAGGGCGGTGATCGCGCTCATGGCGTATACCCCGTGCACGGTCATGGTTTTTAAATCAGCCTGAATGCCGGCGCCTCCGCTGCAGTCGCTGCCCGCAACGGTCAATGCTGTTTTCAGCTTCAAACAATAAGCCTCCCTTCGTATTTCAGCATCGTTTTGTATCGCGGCAGAAGGTGGTGCCCCCAATATACCGCGTTTTTGATCATATCAGCCCGAGCGCCTTCGCTTTCTCCTTCAGTTTTTCGGCCGCGGGACAGGGATCGGGCGCTTTCATGATGGCGGAAACCACGCAGATCCCGGCAATGGGGATCCCGCAGAGCACGTCGATGTTGCCCTCGTTCAGGCCCCCGATGGCGTTGACGGGGATCGGCACCGCCCCGCAGATAGCGCGGAGCGTATCGGTGGAGGTCAGTACGGTCTTTACTTTGGTGGTTGTGGGGTAGATCGCGCCGACGCCGAGGTAATCCGCCCCGTGTTCGTACGCCTCCTGCGCACGCTCCACGGTTTTCGCAGTCGCGCCTACGATCTTATCCGGCCCCATCAGGCGTCTTGCGTCCGCGACGGGCATATCGCAGAGCCCCACGTGCACGCCCTCCGCCCCGACCGCGAGGGCGACGTCCGCCCGGTCGTCGATGATCAGCGGCACGTTGTACCTCAGGGCGATCGCGTGCACCTTTTCGGCGAGCTCCATGTATTCTTTGGTGGAGCGCTCCTTTTCGCGGAGCTGCAGGAGCGTCGCGCCGCCCTTAAGCCCCAGCTCCACACGGCGCAGGAACTCCGCCTCCTCATAAGGGGTGCTGTCGGTAATAAAATAAAGACTGGTGTCA
>CADBOC010000104.1 GCA_902796175.1 Oscillospiraceae bacterium
TGATCCTTCCGGAGATTACGCGATCGTGCAGTCCCAGACGCCCGGCGAGACCGCCGTGGATCTGACGGCGGATCCCCCGGTCGCGCAAAAAGTTTACGTCAACCACGCCATGTTCTACGTCGCCTGCCGAGGCGCTTCCTTCGCCGATCTGACGTTCATGACAGTGCAGGCGTTTTCAAGGGGAGAAAAAACCGCGCTTTGCGGCGCGAACACCGAATATCGACCGAGCGGCACAAAAACCGGCTACCGCCCCGGCGACGACGCGCACGACCCCATGCAGATCGGCGCGAAATTCAACCGTTATCACACCAACAGGAGCAAGCTCGGCGTGAACGGCGTGATATGCTCCCGCCCGAAGCGCGATGAGGAAGGACGCATCCTTGTGGACGCGAACGGCAACGTCGTTTACGACGCGAGGAGCGCGCACGGGCTTACACAGTCCGGCACCGAATTCGCGCAGTTTGAGCGGTGCACGTTCGAGGGCTTCTCCGGCCGCGGCCTTGTGATGGGCTCCCTGACCCGCGTGAACAACTGCCGTTTCTATCTGAATTACATCGGCATCGAATCGGACGGCCACGACTGCTGGATCAACTGGACCTACGTAGACGAGGGATACGTAGGCATAAAAACGAACAGCCACACGACGTATCTCAGCAACTGCTTCCTGAATCTGATGGAGGGCTTCGGCGTCGTCGCAAGCTTTCTGATCCGGAAGCGCGGAACGCGGACGGAGGAATCCCGCAGCGCCGGAACAGGGCCGATCCCGCGGCACACGGAGAATTACTGGGTAACGGACGAGGTAAAGCTGCTGGGCACGCTGCTCGGGAAATACGACGCGGACGTGCTCTCCTGCGCGACCGGCGCTTACGGATGCAACATGATCGCGGAGAACACGATCATATCCGGCCGCATCGGCCTTTGCGGCACGCTCTACGACATGGAGCACACGGTCGTATCGAATCAGGGAGACTTTGAATCCCTGCTCAATTACAACCAGGCGAAGGACGCCGTTGACGGCGCGACGGGCCGCGGCGCGAACGCATGGGACGCGACCGCCGAAAGCTGGTCGAAAACGGCGGAGGAGGGCGAGCAGACGCTGACGCAGTATTCCAATTCCGACGCCGGCGTCCGGTTTATGGCCATGTACGTGCGGCACAAGACGGCGCACATCCAGCTTCTGCCGACGCTCGCTTCGTTCTTCCGCAGGCGCTTCCCCGGGGACGCTTCGGACGATGAGCGCGGCGGCGCGATCGTGCCGGAGGAGGAGCTCGACGAGCTGATCCTTCAGAAGCTGAACGAATGGCGGATCAACGGGACCCTGCCGCATGAAATGGTGAACCCGGAGGGGACCGAGGGCGAATATACGATCGAGGATTACGGCGAGGAAAACCGCGCGGCGGCGCTCGCGGAGGTCCTTGAGGATCTGGACGATTCCGAAGCGCAGGCCAGCGCAAACCGGGCGGAAAACGTGAAAAGGCTCATCGGCGCCTGCGCGATCAGCGTAAACGGAAACTGCAACAGTCTGAACATCCTCGCGCCCCTCTCGCCCCGCAAGTACGACGCCATGCAGTACGCGTATCAGGAGAACGGTCAGACGAAATACGCGAAACGCGTGCATCTCGCGCCCCTTTTCGGGCTCAGCTGCTACAGCGCGTACAATACCGTGATCACGTTCAGCGCGCAGAACCACAGATACGCCTTTGCGGAGGACAAGCTCCTCTTCCCGAACGGGGTCTCGCAGCGGACGCTGGCAAACCGCATGACCCCGATCATCACGCAGGGGTACAATTATGCCCTTGTTCGCAGCGCAACGCCTCCGTTCTCGGAAACCGCGACGCCGTTCTACTCCATACGGAACGCGACCGGCACGACCGACGAGGTCAAGTACGTCCGTTTCTTCGTGAAAAAGCAGGAAACGCCCAGCGGCAACGTGAACATCTCCGTGACCGGATACATCCGAACGGCGCCGAACGTGACGAAGGATTCCACGGAGGTGCTGCCGAGCACACAGGGCGGCGCCAATCTGCAGAAGGCCCTGCCGGATATCGGCTACGGCGCGCATTTCACCGGATACAGACAGCAGGTGTTCACGGCTCCCATCATCGCGACGGTGGATTACGCCCTCGGCGAAGACGACGTGAAGATCGGCGACACGGTCGGCACGCTGCTGCTCGACTTCTCTACCGGCAAGATCACGGTCAGAGGGAGCAAGGATTACCTCGGATCGATCGCAGATATTTCGCTCGGGGGGGCTATGTAAATGTCAACAGCATGGGCAACCATTATAGGAGCGGCGGTCGCGGCCGCCGCTTCTATCATTGTAAGCTGGCTCAACAGCAAAAAGCAGATCGACCTGATCTCCTATCAGATCGAGGAGCTGCGCAAGGCGCAGGAGAAGCACAACGCCGTCATCGAACGCACCTACAGGCTGGAGGAGACGGCGGCGGTGCTGACCGAAAAAATGAAGGTCGCGAATGCGAGGATCGGCGATCTGGAGAAAAAGCAGTAGTCAGTAGTCAGTAGTCAGATAAAAAAAGGAGGAGCGATATGAAGATCGATTGGAAACGCAAGCTTACCAGCCGCAAGTTCTGGGCGGCGGTCTGCGGATTTGTCAGCATGTGGATCATGGCGCTGTGGAAGGACGCTTCCATTGCCCAGACCGTGACCGGCATGATCATGTCCGCAGCGAGCCTCATTGCCTACATGATCGGCGAAGGACTCGCCGACGGCGGCAGGGGCGCGTCAGATGACGCGTCGTGTGGCCTTTGCGGGAACACGCACGATACGGACGCCGCCGCGGACGACCGGATCTTTGCCGGCGCGAGAACGGAATCGGCGTCGGATTTTACAGAGGAGAACGTACTGGCCTACGAGGCGAACGAATTCTCCGACAATCAGTAAACTTCTTTCTTCAATTAGTCAATCATTAAGGAGGAGATCGAATGGCTTTTCTTACCCCCGACAGGACCCGCACCGAATACGGGCTGACGATCTGCGAGAAGATCATCCCGGACGGCAGCCGCCTCAAA
>CADBOC010000105.1 GCA_902796175.1 Oscillospiraceae bacterium
ACATCGACGGCAACGCAAACCGCGTTTCCGCGATCGCGCAGGGGCCGAAAAAAGTGCTCTTTATCGTGGGCATGAACAAGATCTGCCCCGATCTCGATACGGCGATGAAACGCGCCCGAAACGTCGCCGCGCCCGCGAACGCGCAGCGCTTCGGGCTTGCCACCCCCTGCTCGAAGACCGGGACCTGCTTCGACTGCAAGTCGCCCGATACCATCTGCTGCCAGTTCCTGATCACGCGCTTTTCGCGCCATCAGGGGCGCATCCACGTGATCCTCGTGAACGATACGCTGGGGTTCTGAGTATGGGATCTGATAGACTGCGCTTTATCGCCGAGCGGGATCTGACGTATTATTACAAAGACCGCCGCATCCCCGAGGCGCTTCTGGCTGTGGCCGCGGAGGCGACCGATGGCTGACGCGGGCATATGCATCCGTCCTGTTCAAAGAAATGATATGGAGGCGCTCTCTGAGATCTACCGCCATTATGTGGAGCGTACCGCCGTCACCTTCGAATACGAGGCCCCCTCCGCCGCCGCGTTCGCCGCGCGCGCCGAAGAAACGCAGCTGCGATATCCGTTTTTTGCCGCGGAGAAAGAGGGTCGGCTCCTCGGCTACGCATACGCCGGGCCGTTTCATCCCCGCATTGCGTACGTGCGTTCCTCTGAGCTTACGATCTACTTAGCGCCGGACGCACGTGGAAAGGGGACCGGGCGGATGCTGTACGCCGCCCTTGAAGAAGCGCTCCGCCGCATGGGCGTACTCAATCTCTACGCCTGTATCGCCGTGCCGGAACAGGCGGACGAATACCTCGATTTTTCGAGCGAGGCGTTTCATACCGCCATGGGCTTTCGTCGGGCGGGCTTTTTCGAGAACTGCGGCTATAAGTTCGGCCGCTGGTACCATATGATCTGGATGGAAAAAATGATCGGCTCGCACGGGGAGTCCCCCGCGCCGTTCACACCCTTCCCGGAGCTCCGGGACGCGTTTTGGGAGAAACAAAGGAGGTTTTCGGAATGCTGGACGCGCTGAAACGTTTGTGGCAGGCGATATACCTGCTGCTGCTGAACTGGCTGCCCGTCAGGGCATAACGGAGGAACAAGACAAGATGGAAGAAAGCTTTATCCCGACGCTGCGCTTTCTCGTATTCAGCGACGCGCACACGCAGGAGCGCGAAGCCTGCCGCTCGATCGACCGTATAAGGGCCATGCTCTCGCAGGCTTACCGCCGCGCTTCGGCGTGCGAAGCGTACCCGGGGCTTGACGCCGCCGTCTCGGTCGGGGATCTGACGGACAACGGCCGCCCCGATCAGTTCGAGGGCTTTTTTGAAACGATGCGCGCCTGTCTCAAGCCCGAAACGCGCCTGCTGGCGGTCTCCGCCCGGGCGCACGACGGGTGGACGGTGGACCGCGCCGCGGTACACGCGATCTGCACAAAATATACGGGGGAGCCCTCCGATTTCTGCGTTACGGTCGGCGGTTACCGCTTTATCGGGCTTTCCGCCTCGAACGACGACAGCCTGATCTACGACGAAGGGCAGGTAAAATGGCTCGACGACCGCCTGAGGGAGGCCGCCGAAGAGGATTCGGCGCGCCCCGTCTTCGTCTTTCATCACGAGCATGTGCGCGATACGGTCTACGGTTCTACCCGCTTTGACGGCTGGGGCGAGACCTTTTTCTCGGATGTGCTGCCCCGGTATCCGCAGGCGGTCGATTTTTCCGGGCACTCGCATTATCCGGTCAACCATCCGCTTTCGCTCTGGCAGGGCGCGTTCACGGCCGTCGGTACCGGCGCGATCCACTACGCGGAATTCACCGTGGACGATACCAGAACCTATCATCCCGCCGACAACGGCGAGGTCTGCGCCTGCTGGCTGGTCGAGGCGGACGCCGCCCATCGGCTGCGCCTGACTGGGATCGACGTGTTGGCGGATGAAACGCTCTGCGAGTATACGCTGCCGAATCCCGCAGATCCCGCGAACCGGGCGTTTTCTCCCGGGGCGCGGCGCGCCCGCGCGAAGGCCCCCGTTTTCAGGCCGGACGCCGCCCTCCGTTCTGAACGCGACGGAGAACAGCTCCGCTTTGCCGTGTCCGCCGCCGCGTCGCGGGACGGGGATCCCGTCGTTTTGTACCGCCTTGCGCTTTCGGACGCGTCGGGTGAGACGGTTTTCCGCGGTTGGACCCTGCCCCCGTACTACAGGGCCGCGCCTGTGACGGAGGTAACGCTTTTGGCTCCCGCGCCCGCTGCCGGCAGGTATACCGCGCGCGTGACGGCGGAAAACGCCTTCGGGATGCCAAGCGAGCCTGTTTTGTCGGAGATCGAAGTGCTTTGAGCCGAAAAAAGCGCCCCGCCGGCGGGATCAGCGCCGGCGGGGCAAAGGCCAGATATAAAGAAGGATACGGATCAATGCAGTTAGCAATTGCTAACCTGTGGACTTATTATAACAGACCAGGCCGAACGTGTCAAGTATTTTTTTTGTATTTTTTGTATTCGGAACTGTTTTCATCCGGGAGGGGATGGGCCATGAACGCAATGACGAGATATTATGAGAATCTGAAGCAGGTGCTGGATACGGCGTTCGAAACGCAGGCGGCGGGGCTTGAGACGGCCGCCCGCTGGTTTTCGGAAGCGACGCTGATCGGGAAGAACATTTTTGCCTTCGGCTGTTCTCACGCGGGGCTGCTGGCGCTGGAGCTTTACTACCGCACGGGCGGTATGGTGAATATCAACCCGGTGCGCGCGCCGGGCATGAATCTGGACGTGGACCCCGTCACCATGACGACGCAGATGGAGCGTATGCCGGGGTACGGCGCGATCATCGCCGATTCGCAGCCCATCGGGGCGGGGGATGTGGCGCTCGTCCACTCCGTTTCGGGGCGCAACTGCGTGCCCATCGATTTCGCGCTGCGCTGCCGCGAAAAGGGCGCGCGCGTGATCGCGCTCACAAGCTTTGCCGCCGGCAGGGCGAGCGCCTCGCGCCATTCCTCGGGCAAGCACCTGGTGGACGTCGCGGATCTCGCCCTCGACAACTGCGGCTGCGTGGGCGACGGCTCCACCGTGATCGAGGGCGTGCCCGAAAAGGTCGGCCCCACCTCTACAGCGGTGGGCTCTGCCATGCTCAACGTCGTGGTCGCCCGCGCCGTGGAGCTGATCGCGGGGCAGGGCGAAGAAGCGCCGGTGTTCATGTCCGCGAACGTGGACGGCGGCGACGCGCACAACGAGCGGATGCTCAGCCGCTACCGCGACAACGTGTTCTACATGGGCCATCCCCGCCGGGAGGAGCTGCCGCCGGAGCAGCCGTTTTGGGGGTACGCGAAGGCCGACGCCCGTGTGCGGCGGCTCTTCGGCTGCCTGCTGCAGGCGTGGGCGGCGGATACCTGCGCCCCGCGTATGCGGGACCGCTGGTCGCCGGAGGACCCGACCGTGGGGCAGTGCTCCGTTACAGCCTTTCTCGCGCAGGATCTGCTCGGCGGCGAGGTCTGGGGGATCGCGCTGCCGGACGGCGGTTATCACTGCTTCAACGCCGTCGGCAGAATGCGTTTCGATCTGACGAGCGCCCAGTTTTCGACCCGTCTCGATTACGGGCAGGCCGTTTTGCAGACAAGGGAAGCGCATTTCGAAAAACGGGAGAAATACGAACGGTATCTTCTGCTGAAAGAGCGGCTCATGCCCGTGCTGAAGGCTGCCGGAGAAACCGCTTTTTCCGAGGCTTGACAAACAAGACAGAACACTATATAATTGAGTCAAATCAAAAAAACGGGAGGAATGCACGATGCACGTCGCGATCCGGTATTTTACGAAATCCAAAAAGGGCAATACGAAAAAGCTCGCGAAGACCGTCTCCGAGGCGCTGGGGCTCCCCGCCGAATCCGTTGAGACCGATCTCACGGAAAAAGCGGACCGGCTGATCCTGATCAACGCCATGTACGCCGCCGATATCGACCCCGAGGTCAAGGCGTTTTTAGAGCGCAACCGCGAAAAGATCGGCGAGGTGTTCAACATGAATACCTCCGCCACCGGCAGATCCACGCTGCCCGCCGTAAAAAAAGCGGCCGAAAAGCTCGGCGTCGCCGTCTCCGACCGCGCGTTCCACTGCCGCGCCTCCTGGATCTTCATGAACCAGGGCCTGCCGGGCGAAGCGGAGCTCACCGCCGCCGCGGAGTTCGCGAAATCGGTTCTGAACTGAATGCCTGTATGAAAAGGCAAGGGGCTCCGACGCGTCGGAGTCCCTTGCTTCATCTATCCTTGAGAAAAACGGTCCGGTATTATTCCGGTCTGTCGCAGAGCCAGAGCTCACAGCGGCATTCCGCCGCTTCGCCGGAGCAGAACACGGCGTGCGCCGTTACGGTCTTGCCCGCCATATCCGGCGTCAGGGGATAATAGAACGTGTTATTCTGATCCTCACTGCATACGATATGCTCCCAGACGTTTGCGCGGTAATCCGGCGCGCGTCGCGGGAAGCCGCTGAGCGCGCCCTCCGTTTCGAGACAGGCGTAGACCTGCTCCGCGTAGTGATAGCCGTTGATCGCAAAGGCCAGATAGGAGCCGGGCCGGAATTCCGGCAGGGTGAACGAGCCGCTCTTTACGGCCCTTACCGGCCGTTTCGCGGGGTGGGCCATCAGGTTGTTGGCCCTCGGCGCCGCGGGCGTTACCGCTTTGCCGTCTTTATAAAAACGGACGTGGAAGATGCGGTCCATGGGGTCCGCCACGCGAAGAAAGCGGAAGGGACCGTCGAGCTGATAGGTTACAGAGAGCATTCTGCCCGGCGTCATATAGGTGGAGTGGATCCCGAACAGAACGACCTCCTGTTCGGTCTTCCTTAACTGAGAAACGCCCTCCAGCGGGCAGACGCTCCATCGGGCGAGATCCGCCGAGCATTCCGCCGCCGCGGGTATGATCTGATTCGGCGCTTCTCTGGTGGGGGAATCCGGCGCGAAGCAGACGATCTCCACCGTGTCCGCGTCGAGCGTTTCGCCGGCGTCGATCCTCAGACACCCGCCGTCGATCCGAAAGCCCCCGCAGTAGGAGCGGGACTGGGCGTCGAAGAACGTATCGTCCCGTCCGTCAAAAAGGTTCGCCGCTTCGCAGCCGCGCAGACGGTAGGTCTTCTGGGCGAAGAACGCGTCGCGCGCCGCTTTGACCTCCGGGTGAGCCGTTTCGCCGGCTCTTTTGCGGCAGCGGGCCTCAAGCGCGTCGTTGTCGGCGGCGAAGACGGCTGCTTCATAAAGCTGTTCGCCGTTCGCGGGGGAGCGGATCAGGCGGTCCGCTTCGCCGAGGCGCTTTGGCGCTCTCTGCAGCAGATCGGTTTTTTCCGACGCGCCGAAGGGCGTTTTGCTGTTCCCTCGCAGCAGCTCGATTTTGCCGCCCGCCGTTTCAAGAATGCGAACGGTTTTCGG
>CADBOC010000106.1 GCA_902796175.1 Oscillospiraceae bacterium
CTTCATCGAGGAGCTGACGGAACGCGGCTACAAAAACCGCACGGTCGGGCTGATCGAAAACGGCAGCTGGGCGCCCCAGGCGGCAAAGACCATGCGCGCCATGCTGGAGGGCTGCAAAAATCTGAAATTCACCGAAACGACGGTGCATATCCGCTCCGCCGTGAACGACGAAAACAAAAAAGAGATCGAAGCGATGGCGGGGGAACTCTGCCGCGAATACATCGCCCAGAGCGCCGAGACCGCAAATAAGAACGACCTGACCGCCCTCTTCCGCATCGGCTACGGGCTCTACGTTGTGACCTGCAGCGACGGAAAAAAGGACAACGGCCTGATCGTCAATACCGTGACGCAGGTAACGAACACCCCGAACCGCGTCGCCGTGTGCATCAACAAAGAGAATTACTCGCACCACGTCATCCGCCAGACGGGCGTGATGAACGTAAACTGCCTGTCGGTGGAAGCGCCGTTCAGCGTATTCGAGAACTTCGGCTTTCGGAGCGGGCGCACGGCCGACAAATTCAGCGACTGTGAGCCGCTGCGATCCGACAACGGTCTTGCGTTCCTGCCCCATTACATCAACGCCTTCATGAGTCTGAAGGTGGAACAGTATGTGGATCTCGACACCCACGGCATGTTCATCTGCAGCGTGACCGAGGCGCGCGTGATCTCAAACGCCGAGACCATGACCTATACCTATTATCAGAACAACGTAAAGCCCAAGCCCCAGACCGAGGGCAAGAAGGGCTGGGTCTGCAAGATCTGCGGTTACGTATATGAGGGCGAAGAGCTGCCTGAGGATTTCGTCTGCCCGTTGTGCAAACATGGCGCCGCGGATTTTGAACCGATCGAATAAAAAACGCACGGCCGGGAGAAGTCTGTCCTTCTCCCGGCTTTTCTCTTGAGGAGGGATACGATGGATTACATCCGCAGCAGAGAGACCCAACGTACCTGCATCCAGGAATCGGCCCCCGTTATGCCCGAAACGGACGTCGGCACCGATTTTGTCTGCGTTTACGGTTTCGGCGGAAACATGGAGGAGCGAATCCGGGAATACCGCAGAAGAGGATACCGCATCCATATGATGACCGGTATCGCGTGGGGCAATTACCTCGACTACCTGAACGGCGAATGGGACGGCAGAAACCACTGGGATGAGACACAGAAAAGCCGCGACGGCTCTATGACCGGCGGCAGCATCCATGAAACAGGCTACATGGTGCCGACGATCGCCTATACGAACTACCTGATTGAAAACCTGAAGCGCGCCGTGGACGCAGGCGCGGAGGCCATCCATGTGGAGGAGCCCGAATTTCTGAACGACGGCGGCTATTCGGAGGCGTTCAAACGCGAATACCTGCTCTATTACCATGAACCGTGGCAGCCGCCCCACACAAGCGCCGACGCGCACTACCGAGCCGCAAGGCTCAAAGCCTACCTCTACCGCCGCGCCATCGACCGCGTGAGCGCCGCGCTGCAGGAATACGCGCTGACCGTTTACGGCAGAACACTGCGTTTTTACGTGCCGACCCACAGCCTGCTCAACTACGCGACCTGGAAGGTGATGAGCCCGGAAGGGACCATGACGGACATCCCGACCTTAAACGGATACAAGGCGCAGATCTGGATGGGCACGGCGAGAGAGGCGAACGTCTATCACGGCGTATACAAAGAAAGAACGCTTGAGACCGCCTTTCTGGAATACGGCGTGATGCAGGAGCTGGTTCGGGGAACGGAAAGAGAGATGTGGTTCGACAACGATCCCATTGAAGACCGACCCGACTATACCTGGCAGGATTACCGCGAGAATTATCACAAAACGCTCGTCGGCTCCCTGCTGCAGCCGTATATCAACCGTTTCCAGGTCGCGCCGTGGCCGCACAGGATCTTTGAACCGGGGCGTACCTACCCATCCGGCAAACCGGACGCGAAGCCGATGCCGGAAGCCTATCGCACGGAGCTGATGAATCTCTTCCAGTTCCTCGGTACCCTCGGTACAGACGATTTCGCTTTTTCGGATGAAACGCCCGGGATCGGTGTATTTCTCTCCGACACTGCGATGTTCCAGCGCAGCTTTCCGGACGACGCGCTCGCCCGCCGCGGCGATTACGCCCCGGTCGGCCCGATCGAGCTGCGGGCAAAAGAAAACTACGCCCCCGGCAGAGAGAGCGCTCTTGCCTCCGGAGACCGGCTTGCGTTTTATGAATCCCTCGCCTTCCCTCTGTTTTACGGCATGGCGCTGCCGCTGCTGAAGGTCGGCGTCCCCGTGCGGCCCGTGCAGCTCGAGAACGCGGCGCGGTACCCCGGCTATCTGGATCCTTACCGCCTGCTGCTGCTGAGCTATGAGTTCATGAAGCCGCTGGACGCGAACGCAAACGCCGCGCTCGCGAGCTTTGCGCGCGACGGCGGCACGCTGGTCTACGTCGGCGACGGCGCGGATCCCTTTCATCAGATCCGCGGGTGGTGGAACACCGGCAGAAACGTATATCCAACGCCGCTTGAGCATCTGCTGTCTCTCTTCGGTCTGCCGGAAAACGCAGCCCCCGGCGTCTATCCCTACGGCAAAGGCTGTTTCGTACTGCGGCGGGAAAGCCCGGCGGATCTCTGCGTCGACCCGAAAAAGAGCGACGCGTTCCGCGATGAAACGCTGTCGCTCATCGGCATGAAGGCGGACAAAAACCGACTGGCTCTGCGCAGAGGCGCGTACCGCATCACAGCCGTATTCGACGAGAGCGTCAGCGACGCGCCCTATGTGCACCGCGGCCGGCTGATGGATCTGCTGGAGCCGGATCTGCCCGTCGTCCCCCAAAAAACGGTGCGCCCGGGTGAGAATGCGGTCCTGCTCGATCTGGATCTGCTTGGGGACGAACCGCAGATCCTCGGCACTTCCCTGCGCGCGCTTTCGTTTACATCCGATGAAAACGGATTCCGCTTTGAGGGAACCGGCGCGCGCTGCGAAGCCGTTGTCCGTCTGAAGCTCCCGGCGCAGCCGAAAAAAGTCGTCTGCGAACTCTCTCCGTATGAAGGCGAAGCGCGAAACGTCTCCGTTACCGCCGAATGGGAGGCGCTCGGCGGCAGCGTACTGCTGCGTTTTCATAACGACGCCGGCAAAACGACCCTGACGGGCAGCTTCTGAAGCAGGGCAAACAGGCTCGAAAACAGAGAATCAAAAACAGGATCCTCGCGCCGGCGGATCCTGTTTTTTTTTGCAGATCAGCATATCCGAAACTTTTAACTTTTACCCTTTACCTGTTAACGCGGGCGACAGCCCGATAAATCCGCGCTGCCGGTTTTAAAAATCAAACGGCAGATACGCCGCGGCGACAGCCAGCAGAACGCTCGGCAGCATATTGGCCACCCGGAGCGTTTTTCCCCACACGAGATTCACGCCCACACAAAAGATCAGAACGGAACCGATCAGCGACAGATACGCGACGGCAAGCTCTGTCATCAGCGGCGCGACAAGACGTGAGAGCAGCGTGATACCGCCCTCCAGAATAAAGACCGGGATCGCGGAAAACGCGCAGCCCTTCCCCAGTGAAGCGGTCATCACGGCGATGATGATCAGGTCCAGCACGCTTTTTACGGCGAGCATCGCGAAATCGCCCTTGATCCCGTCCTCGATCGCGCCCATGATCGCCATCGCGCCGACGCACACGGTGAGCGACGCCGTTACAAAAGCGTTTACAAACGCGGGATCCCCCGCATTGCCCGTCTTCCGTTTCAGCCACGCGCCGAAGCGTTCGAATCCCCGTTCTACGCCGACCAGCTCGCCGATAAGGGTACCGAGCGCGATACACAGAACGACCAGCATAGACTTGCCGCTTTTTACCGTCTGCTCCCGGATGCTGAGCATCCCCTCCATGGCGCCGGCGACCGCAATGAACAAAACGCTTACGCCGCAGCTTTTACAAAGCGCGTCCTGCTGAGATTCCTTAAACAGTTTTCCGGCGAATGTGCCGACCAGCCCGCCGACCGCGATGGCGGCGGTATTGATCAGCGTACCGAGTCCGATCATATCCATCCCTCCGAAATAAAAAATCGTCTTCGACGAATCAACTCCCCCTACCCCCTCAATCATGAGGGGGTTTTGGTTTGTGCTGACATATGATATAATCA
>CADBOC010000107.1 GCA_902796175.1 Oscillospiraceae bacterium
ACCGGCCGCCCGACCCGCCGCGCCGGCCGCCCGACCCGCCGCACCCGCGGCGCCGGCCCGTCCGGCGCCGGCGGGCGCCGCAGAACCGGCGCATACGCCGAACAAGGTATTTCTGCGCGTATCGTCCATGCGCGCGGTTGACTGCGACAGGGCGAGAAAAATGTGCGCGATCTTTGAGGGATCGATCCCGGTCGTGCTCTACTACAGCGACGAGAAGAAATACGACTTTCAGTCGGGCATCCGCATCTCGGCGGACCCGAGTCTCCTGCACGGTCTGAGAGGATTGCTCGGCAGCGACAACGTGGTGATGAAGTAAGACGGATTTTTCGCTTGACAAATTATGCCGAAATCGGTATTATAGTATCCAATGGCGTTTCGCTATCGGCGCGCCGCAAAGCGTAGGCAGAGCTTTGTATTTTATTAGGGGGATTATACCATGGAAGAGAACAAACAAAAGACCATTGCCGTGCTGACATCCGGCGGCGACGCGCCCGGCATGAACGCGGCGGTACGCGCCGTAGTTCGTACGGGCTGCGAGAACGGCGCCCGCGTCCTTGGCATTCGCAGGGGCTACGCCGGCCTGATGGAGAACGACATCACGGAGCTGAACATCCGCTCCGTCTCCGATATCATCCACCGCGGCGGCACCAAGCTGCATTCCGCCCGCAGCAAGCGTTTCTGCACGGAAGAGGGGATGGCCGAGGCGATCCAGGTCTGCAGAAACAACGACATCAGCGGCATCGTGGTCATCGGCGGCGACGGTTCGTTCCGCGGCGCGAGAGACCTGTCTCTGCGCGGCGTGAACTGCGTGGGCGTGCCCGGCACCATCGACAACGATATCGCGTGCTGCGATTACACCATCGGTTACGATACGGCGCTCAACACCATCATGGATATGGTGGACCGCATCCGCGACACGAGCGAATCCCATGAGCGCTGCAGCGTTGTGGAGGTAATGGGCAGAAGAGCCGGTTATCTTGCGCTCAACGCCGGTATCGCGATCGGCGCTACCGCGATCCTGCTGCCTGAGATCGATTTCGATATCGAAAGAGACGTGATCGACCGCATCCGCCGCACCCAGCGCACCGGCAAAAAACACTTCATCATCGTAGTGGCGGAGGGCGTAGCCGACAGCATGAAGGCACAGGGCATCGAGGGCGTCTCCGGTCTTTCCGCCTACATTCAGGAAAACCTGAAGGTCGAAAGCCGCGCGACCGTACTGGGCCACGTGCAGCGCGGCGGTTCGCCCTCCGTGAAAGACCGCGTCGTCGGCTCCACCATGGGCAATTACGCGGCGCACCTGCTGCTCAGCGGCGTAGGCAACCGCGTCGTCGCCATGCAGAAAGAACAGATCGTGGACTATGATATTTTTGAAGCGCTGAAAATGACCAAAACCATCGATATGGATATGTACCGCGCCGCGCTCGAGATCGGAATCTGATCCATTGTTCGCCCCGGACCGCCCCGTCTAACGGCGGCCCGGGCAGTTTCTTTCAAACACAGAACAAAGAAGGAGGAAAACAAACCGTGAAAACCGTATTTCTCACCGGCGGAACCGGCACCATGGGGTGGGCCGCGTTTCAGGAGCTCTACCGTCAGAAGGACGTCAAGATCCATTTCCTCGCGCGTCCCAGTGAAAAAAACAAGATGATGCTGTTCCCGTTCATGGGACAGAAAAACGTGGATATCATCTGGGGCGATTTTCTGGATTACGACGCGATACTCAAGGGCGTCACAGGCGCGGATTACGTTTTGCACATCGGCGGCATGGTGTCGCCCGCGGCGGATTATAAGCCTTATACCACCCGCAAGGTGAACGTCGGCGCGGCCGAAAACATCTGCAAAGCCGTGCTGGCGCAGCCAAACGCCGACGACATCCGCGTGTGCTACATCGGTTCCGTCGCCGAGACGGGCGACCGCAACGCCCCGATCCACTGGGGCCGCTGCGGCGACCCGATCAAGATATCCGTTTACGATCACTACGCCATCTCAAAGGTGCTCGCTGAGCGCGTATTCGTTGAAAGCGGCATCAAACACTGGGTCGTGATGCGCCAGTCCGGCATCCTGTATCCCGCCATTCTGCACAATATGGAGCCCATCATGTACCATGTGCCGCTCAACGGCATGCTGGAGTGGTGCACGGTGGAGGACGCCGGCCGTCTGATGCGAAACTTTGTGACCGAGGATCTGCCCGAGGAGTTCTTCCGGAGGTACTATAACATCGGATCCGGCAGGGAATACCGGCTGACGAATTTTGAGTTTGAACAGCTTCTGCTCGGCTGCATCGGTCTCGGCGACCCCAGAGACCTCTTTGAACCGAACTGGTTCACCACCAAAAACTTCCACGGCCAGTATTACGCCGACGGCGATCTGCTGGAGGAATATCTGCACTTCCGCGCCAATATGCCCGTCAAAGCCTATTTTGACCATCTGGCGCAGCAGGTGGAGTTTTACTTCCGCATCCCGAAGCTCCTTCCGTTCAAAAAGCCCATCGCGATGGCGGCGAAGCCCTTTATGAAAAAGATCGCCGAGACGAAAAAGTGGGGCACGCTCGACTGGGTCAGAACAAAGGATCCCGTCCGTCTCTCAGCCTATTACGGCTCATATGAGGATTACTGCAAGCTGCCATCCAGGTGGGAAGAGTTTGTGCTCGAAAGCCCCGACAAGCGAAACGAGGCGGCCTCACGCTATCTGCTCGATCACGGTTACGATGAATCGAAGCCCCTCAGCGAGATCGATATCGAAGACGTGCGCGCGGCGGCAAAATTCCGCGGCGGCGAGCTTGTCAGCGAAACGATGGAGAAGGGCGACCTTATGACAAAGCTGCGCTGGCGCTGCGGCTGCTGCGGTCAGGAGTTTGAGGCGAGCCCGAACCTGATCCTGCTCGGCGGTCACTGGTGCCCGCACTGCTATCTGCCCGAGAAGGTATGGCACTACGACGAGATCGCAAAAACCAACCCCTTCTTCGCGCAGGTATGGTATACCAACCACACGAAGGAAGAGAACAACGTGTATCGCTTCGACGATATCTTTGCCGGCTGGGAGGCAAAAAAATAAACCGCGTCCAAACGGCATGAAAGGCGCATAAAAAGAACTGGCAGAAGGCGGCGTTTTACGCCGTCTTCTGCCAAACTGATATCGCGCCGTTTTATTCCGGGATCGGCGCGCGCTGTTTTTTTCTGCCGAGAAAGAAAACAAGATCCGTCACGCCTTTTTCCCGAAGCAGCCGGGCCGCAGCGTGAAACCCCTGCCCGACAGCGCCGGCGAAATGCGCGTCGGAGCCGAGCGAGAGATCTCTGCCGCCGAGAGCGAGGTAGCGGTCGAGAACGGCTTCCTCCGGGCAAAGCCCGGCGCCCCCCGGAACCAGTCCCTGCGTGTTGACTTCAAGCGTCTTTCCCTTTTCAACAACGAGCCGCAGAACGGCGTCGATTTTTTCCCGATACCGGCCGTTCTCCACATGTCTGCCGTATTTATGGCAAATATAGCGCAGCGGTACGGTCAAATGACTGACTACGTCATGATCGAAGCGGTCGAGCGTTTCAGCCAGCTCGTCGTAATAGCGGGACAGATAAGCGTCGAGCGCGTTCCCGGACCAGCCCGAAAAGTCGATCCGGCTGAACGGCTCCTCAGCGCCCGGAAAACGCACGGCGTGAACGGAACAAAGGATCACATCAAACGCGAACGAGGAAACGATTCGCTCTGCGAAAAGCGGGTCATAGAGCGCGTCGCCGAGTTCGACGCCCTTGCATATGCCCAAGTCGGGACCGAACCGCAGCGCCTCCTGCGCCGCGTCGCGGAACGAAGCGGCGATCCGTTCGTATACGCGGTCTTCTTCGGCATATTCGCAGTCGCAGTGATCCGTGACGGCAATACCCGCGAGCCCCGCCGTTTTTGCGGACGACGCAAGCGCGGCGACGGAGTCTTTTCCGTCATGCGAATGCAGGGAATGGACGTGACAGTCAAAAAACATATCAGATCCTCCGGATCATAAGAAAGGAACGGCGCGGTTTCAGAACGCGCCGCAGTGTGTGAAATATGGAACGCTTCGAAAAGCTGGTCCGTGTTCTTTCGGAACAGGGCCTTACTGTATCAGCCGCCGAATCCTGCACCGGCGGAGCGTTTGCGGCTTCGGTCGTGTCTGTGGCAGACGCTTCCCGCGTGCTTTCGCTGAGTTTTGTAACGTACAGCGAAGAGGCAAAACAGCGCGCCGTCGGCGTGCCGGCCGAAACGATCGCGGAATACGGTGTCGTTTCAGAGGAGACCGCGGCCGCGATGGCGCTCGGCGCTGCGAAAACGGCCGGCGCCGACGCCGGAGTCGGCATCACAGGCTTTGCGGGCCCCGGCGGCGGAGACCGCTTCGCCGGCGTCGGCACCGTATGCTTCGGGTTTGCCGTTCAGGGACGCGTTCAGACGGCGCGCCGCGTGTTCGGGCAAATGAGCCGCAATGAGGTGCGGGCCGCCGCGGTCGCGTTTGCGTGCGACGAGCTGCTGCGGATCCTTGAAGACAGATAACTCAGATCAGCGTGACCCGTTTCATGGCGACGGGGTGAACGGGACGGTCGCCGAAGCCCGTTTTGGTCAGAGCGATCTCATCCACGGCCTCCATGCCGCTCACCACTTTTCCGAAAGCGGCGTAATGGCCGTCCAGGTGCGGCGCGTCTTCATGCATGATGAAAAACTGGGAGCTCGCGGAATCCGGCATCTGGGAACGGGCCATGCTGATCACGCCGCGCACATGGCGCAGGTCGTTCTGCGGAAAGCCGTTCGCGGCGAATTCACCGGGGATCGTTTCTTTGGCGCCGCCCATACCGGTGCCTGTCGGGTCTCCGCCCTGGATCATAAAGCCGCGGATGATGCGGTGGAAGGTGAGCCCGTCGTAAAAGCCCTCTTTTACAAGCTTTTCAAAATTCGCGACGGTTTTCGGCGCCTTATCGGGATATAGCTCAAGCTGAATGATATCGCCGTTGTCCATTTCGATCTGTACCATAAGAAAAACCTCCTTGTTTTTCCGTATTATAGCATAAAAAACGCGCGGTGCAAATATAAAATACCGGATAGAACAAAAAATCTTTCGGGGGGGTAGATCGGATCATGGAACAGACCGAACCGGGAAACAGCCATACCGTTTTGCTTGAAAACAGAGAAAAGCTCTCGCTGACGGGCGTTCGGGACGTGCCGGGCTTCGACGACGTTACCGTCGTCGCCGTTACGGATCACGGCAGGCTCGAGATACGCGGCGAGGATCTGAAGATCACGGCGCTCGATCTCGACGCCGGCTCTCTGAGCGTAACGGGGAAGGTGGCTTCACTGACCTATTCCGCCGCGCCGAAGAGCACAGGCGGATTCCTTTCAAAGGTTTTCGGCTGATGGGCTGGCTGCCGCACGCCGTTTCATTCGCCGTCTTTCTGAAAAGCATCGGAGCCGGCGTCCTGATCGGGGCAGTATTCGCATGTATTATGCTGCTGCGCGGCCCGAACGCGGGGCGGGCTGCCGCTGCTGCTGCGGATATCCTCTTTTTTCTTTCCGCGGCGGTACTGACCTTTGTCTTTTTTCTGAGCTTCAGCTTCGGGCAGCCGCGTCTCTTTCTCTTAGCGGGGGAAGGGATCGGCGCGCTGCTCTTTTATGCCGTTTACGCTTCGCTGCGTCGGTCCGTACGGGCCGCGGCGGGAAAAAAGAAAGAAAACAGGAAACGATTCCGACAAAAATAAGTAAAAAACCGAAAAAAAGACTTGCGCTACCCACTTCCGGTATTGTATAATACAGTTTATAAAACAGGCCTCACGAGGATTTCGATATGTTTAAAAAGCTATTCTTCCGTCACAGCGCGCTGCTGCTTGCAGCAATGGTTTTTTTACTCGGCGTTTTCGTTATATCATACCGCGTAAAGAAATCGGGAAACGAGCAGAAGGAACGGCAGATTGCCGAGCTTCAGGAAGAGATCGACCGGGCGGAGCTTGACAACAAAGAGATCCGGTATCTTCTGACGGACGCGGATCCCATCGAATTGTACGAGCATTTCGCGCGGGAACAGGGCTACGTATATCCGGATGAAGTCGTCTACGTAGACGTTACCCCCGGCAGTTGATCCATATAAAACAGGAGGAAGCGGCATTTATGCAGGCTAAGGTCGGTGAAATCTATGAGGGCGCCATTACCGGTATCACAAATTTCGGCGCGTTTGTTAAGCTAAGCTGCGGCGACACGGGTATGGTGCATATCTCAGAGATCGCCCGGGGATTTGTGAAAGACATACACGACCATTACGCGGTCGGCGATACCGTCCGTGTGAAGGTGATCGGGATCAATGAAGAAAAGATCAGCCTTTCCATCAAACAGCTGAGCGCCCCTGCCGGCGCGGGCGCTTCGCCCGCCGCGCGTCCCGCAAGACCGCAGAATCCCCAGCAGGCGGCGCGGACCGGGCCGATGTCTTTCGAGGATATGCTCAGCAAATTCAAGCAGGACAGCGACGATAAGATCTCTTCGCTCCGCCGGGCGGGGGGAGAGTCTCCGCGCCCCAGAAGAGGCAGATGAGCATGAGGACCGTATCCGTTCACGCGATCCGCGACGCCGTTAAGCAGGCGTGCATAGAGGCGAACCTTTATCTGCCGCATACGCTGCACGCCCGCATCGAAGAAGCCGCGGCCGCTGAGACCGGCCGTCTCGCGAAAGCGACCTTTGACGATATGCTTCAGAACGAAGCCGCCGCCCGGGAACTGCAGATCCCCATCTGTCAGGACTGCGGCATGGCGGTCGTTTTTCTGGAGCTTGGGCAGGAAGTACGCCTGACTGACGGGGATCTTACCGCCGCGGTAAATGAGGGCGTAGGGGCCGGGTATACGGAAGGGTATCTCCGCAAAAGCGTAGTCGCCGATCCGATCCGGCGCGGCAATACCGGGGATAATACCCCGGCGATCCAGCATCTTTCGATCGTCCCCGGAGATCACGTCCGCGTTACGGTAGCCCCAAAGGGCTTCGGCAGCGAAAACATGAGCCGGCTGAAAATGATGAACCCTTCCGCGTCGCGCGCGGATATCATCGGTTTTATCGTTGAAACCGTTCGCATCGCGGACGCAAAGCCGTGTCCCCCCGTCGTACTGGGCGTGGGCATCGGCGGCGATTTTGAGTATGCGGCGCTGCTCGCCAAAAAAGCGCTCTGCCGCGACGTAAACGTACCGAATCCCGATCCGTTTTACGCCGGGCTTGAGCAGGAAGCGCTCTCAGCCGTGAACGCGCTCGGCATAGGGCCGCAGGGGTATACGGGCGACTGTACCGCGCTCGGGGTACAGATCGAGACCTATCCGACGCACATCGCCGGCCTGCCCGTTGCGGTCAACGTAGGCTGTCATGTCACCCGTCACAAGACTTTCGTCCTGTGACGGGCGTTATTTTTACCAAAATCCCGTGCCGGCTATGACTGAATCTTATCAAAAAATAACAAAATCCGCTTTACTTTTCGGCCCTGGCATGCTATAATTAGAATCGAGGAAGCGATATGCGCCGGGCGCGGACCCTGCGCCGCTTCATATCGAACGAAAAGGGGATG
>CADBOC010000108.1 GCA_902796175.1 Oscillospiraceae bacterium
CCGGTCCGCGATGTGGTCGTAGAACGCGCCGTAGCTCAGGAACAGCCCCACGACGATCAAAAACGCCATCAGCGCGAAATAGGCGCCCCGCAGGGAAAACGTTCCTTCAAAATACGAGGCGACGCCGATGATCATCTCGCCGAAGGTGAATACCACGTAGAGCATGGCGCGTTCCGAAAGATGCGAGAACTCCACCGCGTCCGCGCTGCCCCGCTGCCCGCAGAACAGAACGGCCGTCATGCCGAAGACGATCGCCGCAAGGGAGAGCCAGGTCATGCCCGTCGTCCGGTAAAAGGGGATATCGAGGGCCGCGACCGCCGCCTCCGTAAAAAGGATCGCCGCCATGCGCACGATCTGCTTTTTGCGGGGGGCTTCGTCTTTGTGATGGCGCAGCTCGATCAGATACTGCGCGCCGATATTGACAAGGATCAGCGCCCACGCGGCGTGGTACTGCGTATGAAAGCGCTGCCAGTCGCTGCGCGTGCCCTCGCCCACAAAATACAGCAGGAACATATTGACGAAAAGAAAAACGTGCTCTCTTACTGTGTGTCTGCCGTAGATGTTGATGTAATAGGTCGTATAGTTCCAGATCTGGATCACGGCGAGCGTCGTCATGACGTAGGCCAGAAACGCCGGCCAGGCGACGAAGCCGCCCGAAAAACCGTGCAGCAGCGAATTGTTGCGGCCGATCACATAGACGAAGATCAGGTCGTAGATCAGCTCCACGTATTCGACCTTTTTTTCCTTTTTTTCGAGCAGATCCTTTACCATTTGCGCCTCCCCCTGCCGCTTATTCGCCCCACTCCACCGAAAAACGCACCTCGGCGTCGCCGCCGCTAAGGGCGGAGAACAGCGTTTCGCGCGTCGCGTTCGGGATGGAGGCCAGCTTCGTTAAGCTCCATGTGTTCTCCCCGTAATAGACCGTGATCTGATCGCCCTGATAGAGGATGATATCGCCGGGCTTTGTCGTGATGCGTTCGTCGTTCGCCGGCAGACTCCACGGCAGCGCCCCCACCTTCTCAAAGCCGCCGTAATCCGCCATCGTCAGCGTGAGCGGCTCGGCGCTCAGTTTTTCGATCAGCGCCGCTGCGGAGGAATTCTCCTCCGGCACGGCGTAAAACCGCGCGCCGTTTGTTTCCACGACCAGCATCGGTCTGCTTTCGTCGGGCTTCGCGGTTTCGCTCTCATCCTTCACGGTCTCGCCCGTCCAGTCGAGGATTCCGCCGAATTCGTAAACTTTCCGGTAGCCGAGGGCAAAAAGCTTTTCCGAAGCCTCCTTGCTCCTGCGACCGGATCGGCAGTAGACGAGCAGGATCTGCTCCCGATCCGGCAGCGCCGCCGGGGGAGTATCGCCGATCTCCTCATTCGGCACGTTGACGGCGCCGGGGATGTGCCCCGCGGCGAACTCATCGGGCCGACGCACGTCCACAACCAGACAGCCGTCCTCCGCCTCCATCATGCGTTTTGCCTCTTCCTGATCGATCTGTCTGTAGGTATTCACCGTACTGTCTCCTTCCGTGACCGTCTCTTTTTTCGCGCAGCCGCAGAGGGCCGCCGACAGCAGCGCCGCCGCGACCGCGAAAAGTACGGCGGCCGTCCGCGCGCTTTTCTTACGGAACATACCGGATCCACGCTCCTTTGTACGTTTTTCACGTTTTACTATATCACAAAATCGCCGCCAACACAAGAAAAAGCCCCGCTCGGCCCGAATATTTCTCAAACAGGAAAACCGACGTTCCGAAACCGCAAAAAAATCTTTCGGATCCGGTTTAAAAACACGGCGGATCGTGGTATGATAAAGAAAACGGCGGGGCGCTTCGCCCGCGTCGGAATAACGGGAGGGCAGACAGATGCAGTTTCTTTCAAGACCGGAATATGAGGCCGCCATCGCCGAAACGAGAGACGAACGGATGGCGTGGTGGCGCGAGGCGCGCTTCGGCATGTTCGTCCACTACGGGCTTTATTCCGTACGCGGGCGTATGGAGTGGGCGATGGCGCTCGAAAACTACGACGTCGCCGAATACGAAAAATTCGCCGATCAGTTCGCGCCGAAGCCCGGCGCGCCC
>CADBOC010000109.1 GCA_902796175.1 Oscillospiraceae bacterium
GAGGAGATAAAGATGCGGCAGGGCAGCTCTTCGGTCATCAGACGCAGCTTTTCCTCCTCCCATTTGAGCACGGCGGAAAGAGACTCGAGCGAGCGGTACTGATACGCAAGCTTTGTCGCGGTCATATAAGACCAGTCAAAATCCACGCGGGTGGCGCCGGCGCGGTAGCAGGCCTCCGCCACCATAGCGGCGAATTCATGCGTCTCCACACTTGAGAAAAGGCGTACGGTCTGGCCGGGCTGTACGTTTGCACCGACCCGCGCGATCAGCTCCGCGTACTTCAACAGAATTTCTTTTTTCAATCAAATCACCTCAATCATCATTTTATCACATTTCATAAAAACTTGCAAGCCCCGCGTTGCCGGGAAGCGCTCCGGGAGACGCGCCAAAAATGACAGGAAAGCAGACAATTATTACAGGACTTGCGATAAGCGGATTTTTGTGCTATGATATTATTGTACTGTTATACCCCAGAACGGAAAGGCGCGGCCGGTCTCCCGGCCCAAGGTGAAGCATATGAAATTCAGCGTTATTTATAATCCGATCGCGACAAAGTTTTCACAGCATGCGCTGGATCACCTTGTTTACCGCTTTATTGAAAAGGGCTATTCCCTGCATTCCGTCTCAAAGAGCGAATACGCGGGGCACGTTCCCTCGCTGCTGCGTACGCTCGATCCCGTTTCGGATCTGCTGATCACACTGGGGGGAGACGGCACGGTGAACGAAGCCGCCGCCGCCTATCAGGAGATCGATCAGCATGCGCTCTACGCGCATATCTCGACCGGCACCACGAACGACATGGCGAACAACTTCAATCTGGACCGCAAGGACCCCATCGCCGCGATCGACAAGCTTGCCGCGATGGGGGAACCCACCACCATGGATACCATCCTCGTGAACGGGGAATCCGTCTGTTACGTTTCCGCGTTCGGCTACGTGGCGCCCATCCCCTTTCTGGTCGGTACGGAAATGAAAAAAAAGCTCGGCCACGCGGCGTACGTGGTCTCGGCGCTGCCGATCCTTGCGCGCCCGCCGGAAAAGCTGACCTTCACCTATACCGCCAACGGCGTTACCAAAGAAACGACCGCCTGCCTTGCCCTGATCACGACCTCAAAAGGCATGGGCGGCATCAACCTGTATACGGATTCGGATCAGAACGACGGCAAATTTGAGGTCTTTTTCCTGCACAAGCTGAACCCGCGTCTTGTCGCGGAGATATTCCGGCATTATCTGACGGATACGATCGATATCAAAAAATACACCAAATACAGCACCTGTTTCTCGACGAACGAGATGATCATACGCTTCCCCGGCAAGCTGCCGCGCCACGCGGTGGATAACGACGGCAACCGCGCCGGTTTCGATCTGACGCCGCAGAACAACACCCTGCATTACACCATGGGCAAAAAGATCCGCGTGCTGATGCCGAAGCAATGATTCCCCCCGTTTCTAAGCATAAGAAAGGATCTCTGAACGGTAAAACGTCCGGAGATCCTTTTTCTTCTTTTAATCGCAAAGCGGGAGAAGCGCGCGTATCTCGTCAAAGGAAGCGGTACCCGTCTGCCCGAGCTTTTGCACGGTAACGGCGGAGGCAAGCGAAGCAAAGGCCGCGGCGAAGGCGGGATCCTCCCCCGCGCCGAGGGCCGATGCGAAAGCGGCGAGCGTCGTATCCCCCGCGCCGCAGATATCGAGCGGCGGGGGCAGAGGCACGGCCGGTACAGAGAAAGAAGCGTTTTTCGACGCATAAAAGCTGCCGTTGGCCCCAAGCGTACAGAACACGGGCGACCCCAGCCGTTCCGACATAACGGCGGCGGCGGCGCTGATGGGTTCGGGTCCGCCGGGGAGAGGCACGTTTTCGCCGTAAACGGCGCGCCAGCACTCCACCTCGTTCGGCTTCAGGATCGCCCCGGGGTATGCCGTGATGCGGCTGCGGCTGTCGACGATCAGCGGTTTTCCGGCTTTTTTCACTTCCCCGAGCAGGCTCTCACGCACACGGGGCGTCAACACACCGAAGCGGAACTGATCTGAGACCGCGATCACGTCGCTTTCCCGTACAAACCCCGGCAGCGCCGCGATCAGCTTCTCCTCCGCCGCGTCAGGCAGGGGCGTATGATTCTCAAAATCAAGACGCGGATCCTCATAGACCAGCTCCGAGATCCCGCGGCGCATCGGTTTGCAGTAGGCGTTCGTGACCCTGCCGGGCGTCTCAATGATCAGAGACGTATCGACGCCGGCACGTTCGGCAGCCTGACGCAGCAGAGACGCGCGCCAGTCCGCGCCGACGGCAGAGAGCATCAGCACCCGGCCGGGTCTCAGCGCCGCCATATTTGCCGCCACGTTGCCGCCCGCCCCGAGCGAAAATCGCTCTTCGGTCACGGGCAGCGGATAATGCGGCGTTTCGCGCGAGAGCTCCGACAGACGCATATCGGCGTGCCAGTAGATATCCACGCAGCAGTCGCCGATCAGCCCCACGGTTTTGCCGCGCAGGTTTCTTTCAAGCGTATCGATCCGCTCAGCTTCGATCCGCATCGAGCGCCTCCTTCAGTTTGTCATAGAGCGTTGGGATCGTGATCTGATGGTCGCCGGTAAAATGCCAGCCCATGCCGCCCTTGCAGGTCGGGCGGTTCACGATGTTTTTACGGGGACGGTAATAGTAGTTGGGATCGTCGTATCCGATCTTTGAGCGGTAGTCGCCGAGATCGATCAGATCGAAATTCGCCGTTGTGATATGAAACGTGGGATAGCCGAGGTTACGGGCGATGGAAAGGGTTTTCAGGAACACCTCCGGTCCGATCACGGAGGAGCCGAAGTTCAGAAAAACCCCGCCGTCGAGCTGTGCGACGCTGTAAGCCATCTTTTTGAAATCGACGCCGGAGCAGGCGCCGATCGCCGCCATGTCGCAGCTCGGGTGCTGGTGGATGATATCCGTACCGAGGGCGATGTGATACGTGGCGGGGATATCCAGCCTGTAAGCCTGCCATAGGACGCAGTCCTCCCGATTCGGGAATCGTTCGGGATGCGCGTCTATGTACGCGCCGAGGGCCTCGCCGTAGCCGATCCCGGCTTTGGCGCCTGCCTTGATCGCCTCGTTCATCCAGGCGCCGGTCTCCTCCCACATGCCGAAGGAGCCGTCTTCTATGGCGGTGGGCACGTCCTCCGACGTGCCGCCGAGATAGGCGAGCTCAAAATCGTGGATGCTCGTCGCGCCGTTCGCGGCGATGTGGGTGATCACGCCCATGCGCATCAGCTCAATGATATAGCGCGACAGTCTGTTTTTGATCACGTGCGCGCCCATGCTCCAGATCACCGGTCTGTCGGCGGCGCGCGCGGCAAAGATACGGTCCGTCAGTTCAGCGAAGCCCGGCGCGTCGTAGGTTTCGTGCGGCGTCACACCCGGCGTCATC
>CADBOC010000110.1 GCA_902796175.1 Oscillospiraceae bacterium
CTGGGCGGCAAGGCGCAGTTCGGCGGCCAGCGCTTCGGCGAAATGGAGGTCTGGGCGCTCGAGGCCTACGGCGCCACCTATACGCTGCAGGAGATCCTGACCGTAAAATCGGACGACGTCGTCGGCCGCGTAAAGACCTATGAAGCCATCGTAAAGGGCCTGAACGTGCCGAAAAGCGGCATTCCCGAGAGCTTCAAGGTGCTTGTCAAAGAGCTGCAGGCGCTGGCGCTCGACGTTACGGTCTACGACGAGGACGGCGCCGAGATCGACCTTAAGCAGGATTACGACGACGACGACGACGCGGGCTTCGCCCCCGCCGGCGACGATTTGACCTCGGATATGACCGCCGTCAACGACGCGGAGACCGCGGACGGGTATTCTGTTGAGGATCCCGATTCCGACGACGAGTTCTACGGCGGCGGCGCCGTGCTCTCGGATGATTTCGAGCCGGACGACGGACTGGTCTTCATCCCTGAGAATTACGGAGCGGACGCCGGTTCTTCCGACGATTGGGACTGATCTTCTCCCGAACGCCTCCGGTCAATACGATATAAGGAAAAGGAGCTGCTGAAATGAGCGACGGAGCTGCCGTGACCCCCGTAATCAAATATAACGAAAGAAACTATAACCAACTCAATTTTGAATCGATCCAGATCGGTCTCGCTTCTCCCGATACCATCCGCGAGTGGTCCTGCGGCGAGGTGAAAAAACCCGAAACGATCAACTACAGAACGCTCAAGCCGGAACGCGACGGTCTGTTCTGCGAACGGATCTTCGGGCCGACCAAAGACTGGGAGTGCCACTGCCAGAAGTATAAGCGCATTCGTTTCAAGGGCAAGGTCTGCGAACGCTGCGGCGTCAAGATCACCAAAGCGAAGGTCCGCCGCGAGTGGATGGGGCACATCGAGCTTGCCTGCCCGGTCTCGCATATCTGGTATTTCAAGGGCATTCCCTCCCGCATCGGCCTGATGCTGGACGTATCTCCCCGCGACCTCGACAAGGTGCTGTATTTCGCGAAATACATCGTCATCGATCCCGGCGACACGCCGCTGCACAAGTATCAGATCCTCTCTGACAAGGAGTACGACGACGCCGTTGAGTATTACGACGCCGATTCCTTCGTCGCCAAAATGGGCGCCGAGGCCGTTCAGCAGCTGCTGGCGGAGATCGACGTGGAAGCGCTTGCCGCCGAGCTGCGCGAGGAGCTGCAGACCGCGAACGGCCAGAAGCGCGCAAGGCTCTTAAAGCGCCTTGAGGTCGTGGACGCCTTCCGCATCTCCTGCAACCGCCCCGAGTGGATGATCCTGAACGTGATCCCCGTGATCCCGCCGGATATCCGCCCCATGGTACAGCTGGACGGCGGCAGATTCGCCACCTCCGACCTCAACGACCTGTACCGTCGCGTGATCAACCGCAACAACCGTCTGAAAAAGCTGCTGGAGCTCGGCTCGCCCGAGATCATCGTGCGCAACGAAAAGCGCATGCTGCAGGAGGCGGTGGACGCCCTCATCGACAACGGCCGCCGCGGCAGGCCCGTGACCGGTCCCAACAACCGCCCGCTCAAGAGCCTTTCGGATATGCTCAAGGGCAAGCAGGGCCGCTTCCGTCAGAACCTGCTCGGCAAGCGCGTCGACTATTCGGGGCGTTCCGTGATCGTGGTAGGGCCCGAGCTGCGGATCTACCAGTGCGGGCTTCCCAAAGAGATGGCGCTCGAGCTCTTCAAGCCCTTCGTCATGCGTGAGCTGATCCAGCGCGGCATGGCGCACAACGTCAAGAGTGCGAAGAAGATGGTGGACCGTGTCCAGGCAGAAGTCTTCGACGTGCTGGAAGAGGTGATCAAGGAGCATCCTGTGATGCTGAACCGCGCCCCTACCCTGCACCGTCTGGGCATCCAGGCCTTCGAACCGATCCTGGTCGAAGGCAAGGCCATCCGCCTGCATCCGCTGGTCTGCACCGCGTTCAACGCCGACTTTGACGGCGACCAGATGGCCGTCCACCTTCCGCTTTCCGTGGAAGCCCAGGCGGAATGCCGCTTCCTGCTGCTGTCCCCGAACAACCTCTTAAAGCCTTCGGACGGCGGCCCTGTAGCTGTTCCTACACAGGATATGGTTCTCGGTATTTATTACCTTACCCTGAAAAAGGACGGAGAAAAGGGAGAGGGAAGCTGCTTCAAGGATATCAACGAAGCGATCCTTGCCTATGAGAACGGATTCATCACGCTGCAGTCGAAGATCAAGGTCCGTTTCTTAAGGACCGACGAGAACGGAAACAGTGTAACGCAGATGGTAGACTGCACGCTGGGAAGACTTCTCTTTAATGAGATAATTCCGCAGGATCTCGGCTATGTGGACCGTACGATCCCCGGAAACGAAGTTATCCCGGAGATAGATTTCCTTGTAAAGAAGAAACAGCTTAAGCAGATCCTTGAGAAAGTCATTGACGTGCATGGCGCAACAGTCATGGCGGAAGTGCTCGATTCCATTAAGGCAATGGGATATAAATATTCCACACGCGCGGCCATGACGGTATCGATAGCGGATATGACGGTGCCGGCTCAGAAAGCCGAGCTTCTGGCTGAGGCTCAGGAAAACGTCGAAAAGATCACAAGGAACTACAGACGTGGTCTTATGACGGATGAAGAGCGTTACAAGGAAGTTATCGATATGTGGAAGGAGACCGACGACAGGCTTACAAAAGCCCTGCTCGACGGACTCGA
>CADBOC010000111.1 GCA_902796175.1 Oscillospiraceae bacterium
AGCTCCCGCAGCTTGAAGGGCTTGGTCACGTAATCGTCGCCGCCGCAGTCCAGACCTCGCACCACCTGAAGCTCGTCGTCGCAGGCGGTCAGAAACAGGATCGGCGCTAAGACCCCGCTTGCCCGCAATTCGGAACAGAAATCGAAGCCGGTGCCGTCCGGCAGCATGACGTCAAGAAGGATCAACGAATAATCCGCGTTGGCAAGCAGTGACCGCGCCGACTGCAGAGAGTCCGCCGCAGCGGGCAGATAGCTTTCCCGCGCCAACAGCTCCGTCAGACCGTCGCGCAGAAACGCGTCGTCCTCCACGATCAGGATCCTGTTCCGCTGCATACCGTTGTCCTCCTGTTTTGACATGTTTTTATCATACCGCATTTTCTCTTTTTTTGCAAGCAGCGCAAGACGTTTTCACCCTTTGGCATTCGCGGACAGAGGTCTTTTTTTACAGGAAGCTTCTCCGCTTTCTCTGTTTAATAGTTTGCCATACTATCCTCCTGTGTTTTAGTTGTGTTCGGTTTTTGCAGAAGCCGCGGCGTTCATGGGGATACCGCCTTTCTTTGGTTTCTTTCAGTTTACCGCGTAAGCCGCTTTCATCAGCTTTCCGGAGCAGCGGAGGGATACTGCCGTATAATAATCGAGCTCCGCGTCGGTCAGGTCGTCCTCGAGCGCGTCGAATTTCTCTGTCATCTCCGCCTCGCGCATGACCATTTCCGAGAGCCTTGCAAGCTGTGAGAAATCGTTCGCGTCGTAGTTTTCCATAAACGCGCAGTACTCGTCCACAAAGCGCTCGTAGCTGTCGATCGCGTCTTTGACCTCGGGGCGGATGCCGACGGCGGGGGCGGCGTCCGTCGCTTCTTCCGTCTCCTCTTCCGTCGCTTCCGTCGCTTCGGTCGGTTCTTCGGTTTCGGTCTCTTCTTCTGTGTCGGCTTCCGTTTCGCTGCCTTCTGCCGGTTCCTCCTCCTCATCCTCCCATACGGAGAAGTAAGTGGGCTCCTCTGCGGGAACGGTCCTTTTCGCTTCGTTTCCGGGCCGCCCGGCGAAGCAGAGCAGCAGATACGCGACCCAGCCTGCCGCGATCAGACCGTAGCGCAGCGGCGGCTGCATATCCTTTTTTTTGAGCAGGATCAGCGTGAGGGGCAGGGGAAAGAGAAAGATCCAGCCCAGTACCCAGAGCCACGTTTTGCGCGGCTTCTGATAGCCGTTCGGGTACCAGGTGTTGCCGCAGTCGCCGCATACGGCGACGGTCTGTATGGAACGCTTTGTACCGTGTCTGCCTGTCTGTACCCCGTGGTCCTCCCGCCGGATCGCCACGTTCGTGCTGCCGCATGCGGGGCAGCCTGCTTTGTTGAGCTTTTCGCGCTCCCTGAGATCTTCAGACGTGATCTCGGCGCCGCAGAATTCGCAGAACCTGCTGTTCCCGATCTCCGCGCCGCAATGCCTGCATTTCATCCTACCAGTCCTTTCCGGTGCTTTATTCAGCCGCCCGCCTCAAAACGGCGGCTGATCTTCAGTATAGCACACGGTTTTCCGGATCCGGTTTTGACGGCGCAAAAACGGTCATTCATGACGCGCAGCGTCAATTCATAAAAGAGGCAGGCGCGCCAAGCCCCCGAAATCATTCGATCCTATCAGATTAGCCCGAATGAACAGACTTAAAAAGGAAAAGCCGGTTCGCAAGGCAGCGTTTGGGCGGTAAGTTCTGCGATTGGGCAGGGGCGTCAAATCAGGCTGACCGTCCCCATGATTGGCCGCCCCTGCCGCCGCGCCTTGCGGGCAATTTGTTCTTCTGTCCGTTATTTTTAATGCCGCGCGCAGTGCCCGATTTCGTCTTTCATCTTTCGTCTTTTATAACTTTTTGCAAAGGTCACGTCTCCGCAATTTCGGAATTGTCGGGTTGTTACCTGTTCATGTTTCACTCGCGCGGTTCAGTATTACCCGGTTCCCGGGGTCGGCGACGGCTTCGTTTTCGCGGCGGATGCGTTCCTCGAACCGCCGCCAGGCGGCTATGTCGCCCGAGCCGCTGCACACCTCGTACACATGGTCGCATATCTCCTGCTTTTTGCGGGCGAGGGGCTCTGAATCCGGCTTTGCGGCGCAGAGATCCGCGGCGGCGTTCAGCAGTGAGAGCGCGGGGCCCGGCAGCCCGAGCTCCCAGAACATATTTGCAGCGGGGCAGAGTACGTCGTCGATTTTATCCAGATCGAATGGCAGGGTGAACGCGGCGCGGCGTACGGCCTCCCGCACGTGCGCTTGCGTTTCTTCGGGCGAAGCGAGGCAGATGGAGGCGTACCAGCCGAGCGCCATCTGCTCATAGAGCCGCACGTCGGCGCAGGCGAGGGTATTCTCTTCGATCGCCTGCCTGGCCTCGGCCAGAAGCCGCCTTATTTCCCGCCCGTCGCCGTCGCCGCTGCGGATCAGCAGGATCGCCAGCGAGATGCACGCCTTGATATAAAGATGCGTCTCGTCCCTCTGCCGTGCGTGCCTGCCGGCGCGCATGGCGCAGGATACGGCCTCCTTGAGCTGCCGGAGCAGCGCGCGCTCTTCGGGCGCCGCGGCGTCGTAACCGCCGTTCAGCAGACAGTCATAGTACTCGGCGGTCATATCGTAATAGATCGCGCTCACGAGGCGATCGCCGGTTTTCCGCCGGATGCGCCGCGCGCGTTCGAGCAGCCGGGCGGCCTCGTCGAATCTGCCCGACTGCGTCAGAACGCTGTTCGCGGCCGAGCACAGGCGCATGAGCGCGGCGGGGTTCCCTGCGTGAGGCGCGTCGGGCGTTCTTTCTGACGCGGCGGCGAGAAGGGCCCGGGTTTCAGACAGCACGTACTCCTCGCGGTAAGCCGGCATGCGGATCGCGGTCTCATAGCGCAGATCCCAGTAGATCTCTTCTTTTCGGATCGCCGGATCGCGGCGGCATATGGCGAGCGCCCCTGCGGCGTCGTTGAGCAGGTCTGTGAGCGCTCTGAGATCGGCGGGGGAGCCGTCCGGCAGGCGTTTGAGCCGCGCCTCGGCGACCGCGCCGGCCGGCCCCGCCATGCGTCTGCGCCGTTCCTCAAGGCGCCGGAGCAGCTGACGCCGTTTGCTTTCTCCGTCTGAGGCGTTTTCGGGGAGGGTCGCCGTTACATAGCGGCTGAGGCCCTCCATCAGGGGACGCGGGTAGTTGTTGCGGGTAAAGCCCAGACGGATCTCAACGTAATAATACGTCAGCAGGTTTTTTTCGGCTTCAAGACCGGCGGCGTCAAGCTCCCACCGGAGAACGGATTCCCGGATCACCGGGTGCATGTAGACGCGGTTTTCGCTCAGTGTGATCCAGCCCTCTTTCTCCAGCGTGTTCAGGGCGTCAGGGCTTTTCGTCTTCAGCGCGGCACAAAAGGCGGCGGCCTCCATCCCCCCGTCGGGCAGAAGGGAAGCGGCTCTGAGCATGGCGCCGGCCGGCCTGCTGAGCGAGCCGCGCCGGAAGAGCGCGTCTATGATATTGCCGACGGTTTTTCTGGCGGAAAGACCGTCTTTTTCATACGGCACTTCCTCGGGCGCGATGGCGGAAAAACCGTTTTCAAGCGTCAGTCGCGCCGCCTCTTCCACGCTCAGACGGCTCGCGGAAATCTGCTTCGCGATCAGCTCCAGCACGAGCGTGTGCCGCCTTACCTGCCGCGTCAGCGCCCTGAAAGCGGGGATTTCCGGGGCCGTGAGCGCTCTGCCGAGGTGCGTCTCAAAGACGCGCCGGCAGGCGTCCTCATCCAAAAGGGCCTCCACACGGATACAGGGGCAGTCCCGCAATGCGGGCGTCTGCCGCGAAACGAGCACGATCCGGCAGCCCGTGTCGATCAGCGCCCTGAGGGCTTCATCCGCCTCGCCCTCGAACTGATCGATCACGATGAGGATCTTCATCTCCCGCGCGAGGCGTTTGAGGCAGCGCAGCTTCATCGAAAAATACCGTTCGCCGTCGACGTACGCCCGTTCAAATCGCATGGCGCTGAGCTGAACGCGGGCGTCGTCCGATATCGTTTCGGCGACGGTATTCTGAAAGAGCATATAGAGAACGGCGTCGAATTTCTGCCGTCTGGTGCAGAGAAAGCGCTTGATGAGCGTCGTTTTTCCAACGCCCCCCATGCCGCTGAGAAAGACGCAGGGCGCGTTCTCTTCGATCAGCAGGCGGTCGAGCAGCGCCAGCTGAGCCTCTCTGCCGACGCAAATGGGGGGTACGACGTGCGAAGAGAATACGTAAAGCGCGGCGGCGTCGGCGAAGCGCTCGATGCGCCGCAGCGCCTCGGCGGCCTCCGCCATTGCGGCGTAGCGATCCCCCGGGTGTACGGCGAGGGACCTGTGAAAAAATGCGGCGAGGTCGGCGTACAGGCGGTCGTCGCAGGGCTTTTTCCCGAACAGAGAGGACGAAAAATCGTACTCGGCGTCCGGTTCGCAGTCCGGCGTGCGGGGCGCCCGCCCGAAGAGGAGGAAAAAGAGCAGCGCGCCCACGCCGAATACGTCCGTATGGGGGCCGACGCGTTTTCGGTCCCCCATGCGCAGCTCCACCGGCGCCCAGCCCCTTGTAAAGGAGAGGCGCAGCTCCCCGGGACCGGCGGCAAGGGCCGACATGGGCGCGAGGGAATCGAAATCGAAGAGGCGCACGCGCTTTTCGGCGCCGCCCTCGATCAGCACGTTTTCGGGCTTGAGATCCAGATACAGAAAGCCCGCCTCATGGATGGAGGCGAGGATGGCGGCCGTCTGCCGCGCGAGGCTCACGCATTCCCTTCCCGTTGAGGGGCGGTATGCCGCAAGGGTGCGGATGGGGCCGTAGGACGAAAGAACGTAAGACGTTCCGTTCAGCTCAAAGAGATCGAGCTGGTTCGTCATATCGGCGGCGTTTTCCCCGGTATAGAACAGCCGGTTCGTCTGCGAAAAGACGGCGCGAAAGCGCGCCTTCTGTTCGTTATACCGGGCCGCGTCGGTCTCTTCCGGGGCAAGAAAGCCGTTCTCTCCCCGTGCGACGCGCAGGTCGCAGGGGTAAAACTCCTTTACTCGGTAAAGGCTTTCATCCCCCGTGGCGGTCTGCCGGGCGGCCTCGTACACGATCGAAGAAGCCCCGCGCCCGATCTCCCGCCGCAGGGTAAAGCGCAGCGCCTCCCCGGCCCCGTTTTCGAGCCGCAGAAGCGTATTCGGTTTAAGGGCTGTTCTGTGATCGATCATATCAGAAAAGAGTGGAGGGTGGAGAGTGGAGAGTGAAGTTCGTCAGCTGTCAGCCGTCAGCTATCCGCTGTCGGCTTTCATCATATCACATCCGCTTGCCGATCCGGTTTTGACGGCGCAAAAAAACGTCAGGGCTCTTCCGATCTTACCGCGGCGGCGGTGGTCAGGTATAAGCGGAAGGTATCGAGCGGGTAGTCGTCGCTCAGCGCCCACAGAAAGATCCAGTCGTAGGGGTTGCCCGCGTACAGCGCGGGGAAGCCGGCGTCCGTCAGATGGGCGTTGATATCATCCATACAGCGCTCCGCGTCGCCGGGGGCGGCCTTTGCTACGAACCTGTCGTCGGGGATCCGCACCGCCCAGAACGCGTAAAAGGCGAGCAGGATCAGCAGCTTTCGGTAGACCTCATCCTCGAAAACAGGATCGCCCCGCAGGATCTTTTCGAGATTCTGGCGGTTCGGAAAGCATTCATCCGCCCGTATCGGCATCAGCACGCTGTTTGAGATCAGCGGCGCGATCGTCCGTTCCGGCGCGAGGATTCTTCTGTCGTCATCGTCCAGCCCCAGGATCTGCGACAGCACCTCCCAGGTCGATCGGTCTTCTTTATCCTTTTCTTTTTTGCGGGCGGAATCGCTGTTGAGCAGCTCGTTCGTCTCTATTTTCACCGGTATATCTTTCCCGCTGAGGGCCTCGTTCCCGGTCCTGCGCCTGATCATTTCCCACAGGCTGACGACGGAGTCTGACGCGGTAACGCCGCGGTAGGAAAAGTCGCCGATGCGGTCGGTCAGGTAGGCGACAAGGCTTTCGGGGTCGGGGGACCGGTCGATCTCGTTCAGGATCGCGCCGGTATAGAGCTTGTCGCCCTCCGGGATCCTGCCGCC
>CADBOC010000112.1 GCA_902796175.1 Oscillospiraceae bacterium
GCTGATAAAGACCGACCCGGAGCTGATCGAAGGAACGTGGCTCTTCTTCGCGTACCGCGACGACCTCGCCGCAATACGCTATTACTACGGCGAAAACAACCCGCATAAAACGCCGCTGTTCCATACGCTCGATTGGGCGTGATCTTTGTGCCGCTCTCTTTTCTGTCTTTCCGGTCACTCCACACTTGACAAGCCCCTTACTCTGTGCTATCATACAGATAATTTCATATTGCAATTAAAGGATAGAGGCGCGGCTGAAAAGAGTCGCGCGGGTGTCAAAGGCTTCACACGCCGTTGCCCGCGTAAAAGGGTCAGCCGCCGAGGGGACGGCTGTGGCCCGTTCCCGGGCAAACGGAGAAGATCCGTTTGACTGTCGCAGCGGGATGCGGAGAGCTATGCATTGATTGGCAGACGAAGAACGGCGGAACGTGTTTCGCCTGTTGGTTTGCATAATTGGCCGGCGCTTCTCGCGCCGGTCCTTTTGCTGTTTTTGGAAAATAACCGTGAAAAGAGGAAGCGTTTATGAAAAAGGATCCCATCTTCACCGGCGCCGCGACGGCGCTCATCACACCCATGACCCCGAACGGCGTGGATTACGACAGCCTCGGCCGGCTCATCGACTGGCAGATCGAGCGCGGCATCGACGCGCTCGTCATCGCCGGCACCTCCGGCGAGGGTTCCACGCTCTCAGACGTGGAGCACCGCGAGGTGGTGCGCTTTTCCGTCAAGCGCGCGGCGCATCGCGTGCCTGTGATCGCGGGCACCGGCTCCAACGATACGGATTACGCGGTGGATCTCTCCAAAAGCTGCTGCGAGGCCGGCGCGGACGCGCTGCTCGTCGTAACGCCCTATTACAACAAAGCCACGCAAAAGGGCCTGATCAAGATGTACAGCGTGATCGCGGATTCCGTCGACAAGCCCATCATCCTCTATAACGTGCCCTCGCGCACCGGCGTGAACATCGCGCCCGAGACCTACCTCGCCCTCGCGGAGCACCCGAACATTGTCGCCATCAAAGAGGCGAACGGCGACATCGGCAAGATCGTGCATACCATGGCGCTCGTCGGGGATAAGCTGGATCTCTACTCCGGCAACGACGACCAGATCGTGCCGCTGATGAGCGTGGGCGGCAAGGGCGTGATCAGCGTGCTGTCGAACATTCTGCCCGCCGAGACCTCCGCGCTCGTCAAACGCTACCTCGCCGGCGATACGGCGGGGGCGGCGGCCCTGCAGCTCCACTACCTGCCGCTCATCAACGCCCTGTTCAGCGAGGTGAACCCCATCCCGGTCAAGGCCGCCTGCGCCGCCATGGGGCTTTGCGGCGACTATATCCGCCTGCCGCTGACGCAGATGGAGACGAAGACCCGCCGCGTGCTGCTCGACCTGATGCGCGCCGAGGGGCTTGAGATCAAAACGGCGAAGGGGAGAAGAGCGTAATGCGTATCATCATCACGGGCGCGACGGGCCGTATGGGCAGGGCCCTCGCCGCCGCCGCGAACGAGGCGGGCGTTGAGATCGCCGCCTTCGTCAGCCCCGAATTCACCGAAACGGATTCCACCCACTGCCTGCATGCCGCCGATTTTAAGGGCGAGGCGGATGTTCTGATCGATTTTTCGCACCATCTGGCTACGGAGGAGCTGACCGCGTTTTGCGAGGCGCGGGGCATCCCCGCCGTGATCTGCGCCACGGGGCAGACGCCGGAGGAGAACGCCCGCATCGAGACCGCCGCCGAAAAGATCGCGGTTTTCCGCTCCGCCAACATGAGTCTCGGCGTCGCCTTCCTGCGCGAGATCGCGGCGAAGGCCGCGGCGCTCTTCCCGGACGCCGATATCGAGATCACCGAGATCCACCACAACCGCAAGCTGGACGTGCCGAGCGGCACCGCCCTCGCCCTCGGCAGGGCGGTAACGGAGGCCCGGCAGGGGGCCTATCTCACCGTCGGCCGCCGCGACAACGGCAGGCGCGACCCGAATGAAGTGGGCGTGCACGCCCTCAGACTCGGCAATCAGGTCGGCACGCATACCGTGTACGTCGATACGGGCCGCGAGACCCTCACCCTGACCCACACGGCCAACGACCGCGCCCTCTTCGCCGACGGCGCGCTCAAGGCCGCCGCCTTCCTCATCGGCAAAGCGCCGGGGCTGTACGGGATGGAGGATCTGATGGCTGCCTTGGGGAAAACGGGCGGATAAGCTGAAAAAAAGACGAAAGACGAAAGATGAAAGATGAAAGACGAAAGATGAAAGACGAAAGATGAAAGACGAAAGATGAAAGACGAAAGATGAAGGATGAAAGCGGAAAACGCTCCGCGTTTTGATTGAAGGAAAAGGAAAGAGAGAGTATGGATGCACAAGAGATCATCCGCTTCATTGCCGAAGCGGAGAAGAAAACGCCTGTAAAGGTATATATCAAAGAAAAGGCGCCGGTCGATTACGGCGACGCGGTCGTGTTCGGCGCGGGGGATAAGATCGTGTTCGGCGACTGGAAGCAGCTCGGGCCGGTTCTGGCGCAGAACGCCGATAAGATCGAGGCCATGGTCGTGGAAAACGACGCGCGGAATTCCGCGGTGCCGCTGCTCGACAAAAGAAATGTGAACGCCCGCATCGAGCCCGGGGCGATCATCCGCGATCAGGTGAAGATCGGCGACAACGCCGTCGTCATGATGGGCGCGGTGATCAACATCGGCGCCGAGATCGGCGACGGCAGCATGATCGACATGGGCGCGGTGCTGGGCGGCCGGGCGACCGTCGGCAAAAACTGCCACGTCGGCGCGGGCGCGGTGCTCGCGGGCGTGATCGAGCCGGCCTCCGCCACCCCCGTGGTGATCGAGGACGGCGTGATGATCGGCGCGAACGCCGTGGTGCTCGAGGGCTGCCGCGTCGGCAAAAACGCTGTGGTCGCGGCCGGCGCGGTCGTTATCGGCGACGTGCCTGCGAACGCGGTGGTCGCCGGCTGCCCCGCGAAGGTCATCAAGATGAAGGACGGGAAGACCGCCGCCAAGACCGCGCTGCAGGAAGCGCTCAGAACGCTCTGAGGAGGCTTTTCCATGCAAAAGACACTGCCCTTTACGGCTGAAGCCGCCTGTGAATGGGCGAAAAAAATACCGACCCCCTTCTACGTCTACGACGCGAAGGGGATTGCGGACGGCGTCAGGGCTCTCGCCGCCGCGTTCTCATGGAACGAAGGCTTTCGGGAGCATTTCGCCGTAAAGGCGACGCCGACCCCCGCCATCCTGCGTCTGCTTGCGGCGGAGGGCTGCGGCACGGACTGCGCCTCTGTTTCGGAGCTCACCCTCAGCGCCCTTTCGGGCGTAACGGGGGAAGAGATCGTATTCTCCTCCAATGAGACGACGGCGGAGGAATACCGTGCGGCGGTAAAAGCCGGGGCCGTCGTCAACTTCGACGACGTAACGCAGGTCGGTCAGTGCCTCGCGGCGGCCGGCTGCCCCAAAGCCGTCGCGGCGCGGTATAACCCCGGCGCGTTTCGCATCTCCAACGCCATCATCGGCGATTTAAAGGAGAGCAAGTTCGGCATGCCGGAGGATCAGCTCATGGAAGCGTTCCGGCTGCTGAAACAGGCGGGCGCTCAGCGCTTCGGCATCCACGGCATGCTCGCGAGCTGTTCGCTGGATCCCGCCTATTATCCGACCCTCGCGAACACGCTCTTCTCCCTCGCCGTGCGCGTCAAAGAGCAGCTCGGGATCGCCGTCTCCTTCATCGATCTCTCAGGCGGGATCGGCATCCCTTATAAACCGGGGGAGGAGGCGGTCGACATCGCCGCCGTCGGCGCGGCGGTAAAGGCCGTATACGAAGAAATCCTGACCCCCGCGGGGCTTTCACCCGCGCTTTATACGGAGCTCGGCCGCTGGGTCACCGGCCCCCACGGGTATCTGGTGACCCGCGTGATCGGCCACAAGCACACGCACAAGGAATACGTGGGCGTGGACGCCACCGCCTGCTGCCTGATGCGCCCCGCCATCTACGGCGCGTATCATCACGTGACCGTGTTGGGCAAAGAAAAAGCCCCTGCCGCAGGAATCTTTGACGTGGTGGGCTCCCTTTGCGAAAACAACGACAAATTCGCCGTTGACCGTCCGCTGCCCCAAACCGACGTGGGCGACCTGATCGCCATTCACGACGCGGGCGCCCACGGCAGAAGCATGGGCTACAACTACAACGGCAAGCTCCGCCCCGCGGAATA
>CADBOC010000113.1 GCA_902796175.1 Oscillospiraceae bacterium
GGCGGCCCCTGCGACGGCCGCTCCGGCGACGCAGGCCCCGGCGACGCAGGCCCCGACCGCCGCCCCGACCGCCGCCCCCGCGACGGCGGCCCCGGCAAAAAAGGACTATACGCCCGACGAGGTCGCGAAGGCGCTCGCGGCAAAAAGCGGGCTGTTTAAAGAGACGATGGCAAAGAGCCAGTCCGCCAGGGCGATGACGCTCTTCGGCATCGACAGCTCCAACGTAGCGGACGCCGCCTACTACGCGGCCTCCGCCGCCGTAGCGGAGGAAATTCTGGTCGTGAAGGTCGCCTCCGGCTCCGCCGTTCCGGCGGTGAAGAACGGCTTTGCCGAGCGGCAGGCCTCTCAGGAAGAGGATTACGAGGATTACGTCCCCTCCGAAGTGCCCAAGATCAAAAACGCCGTGGTCTATGAGAGCGGCGATCTGCTGGTGTTCTGCGTGAGCGAAGACAGCGCCGCCGTGCGCGCCGCCCTCGATTCGATGCTCGAATAAACGATGGTATTCAGCAGTTTAACGTTCTTATTCCTGTTTCTGCCGGCGGTTCTGCTGCTGTACTTTCTGATCCCGGAACGTTTTGCCGGGATCAGATGGCGCAACGGCGTTCTGCTGGCGGCAAGCCTCCTGTTTTACGCATGGGGGGAGCCCGTCTATCTGCTCGTCATGCTCTTTTCCGTCGCCATGAATTACGGTTTCGGCCTGCTGGCGGCCCGGGCAAAGGGAAAAAAGGGCGCGAAGGCGGCGCTCTCTATCGCCGTCGCGGCAAATCTGCTTTTGCTCGGCGTGTTCAAGTATACGGGCTTCGCGGTCGAGAACCTGCGAAACGCGACGGGCTGGGATCTTCAGATCAAAGAGATCGCCCTGCCCATCGGCGTCTCTTTCTTCACCTTTCAGGCCATGTCGTATGTGATCGACGTTTACCGCGGCAAAGCCGGGGCGCAGAAAAATCCGCTGCGGTTCGCTCTGTACGTCTCTCTTTTTCCGCAGCTGATCGCGGGCCCGATCGTCCGGTATTCTACGGTGGCCGAAGAGCTCGGCGCGCGGCGTACCGATTTCGCGGACGCGGCCGCCGGCGCAAAGCGCTTTTGCGTCGGCCTCGCAAAAAAAGTGCTGCTGGCAAACAGCGCCGGCGCGCTGTGGACGGAACTGACCGGCGGCGGTACGGCGATCCCGGCGGCGTCCGCGTGGATCGCGGCCGTGGCCTTCAGCTTTCAGATCTATTTCGATTTCTCCGGCTATTCCGATATGGCCATCGGGCTCGGCAGGATCTTCGGCTTCCATTTTGAAGAGAACTTTCTCTATCCCTATTCTTCTCGCAGCATTACGGAATTCTGGAACCGCTGGCATATCTCTCTGTCCACCTGGTTCAGGGAGTATGTGTATATCCCGCTCGGCGGCAACCGACGGGGAAAGGCGAAGCAGATCCGCAACATCCTCATCGTGTGGATGCTCACGGGGCTCTGGCACGGCGCAAGCTGGAATTTCGTATTCTGGGGTCTGTACTACGGCGTGCTGCTGCTGCTCGAAAAGTTCGTGCTGAAAAAGGCGCTGGAACGGCTGCCCCGGGCGCTGCAGCGTGTGTATACGCTGCTCGCGGTGCTCTTCGGCTGGGTGCTGTTCGCGCTCGAATCCTCCGATTCGCTCTTTTCGTTCCTTGGCAGCATGTTCGGCGCGAACGGCGCCGCCGGGCCGGGGCTGCTGTTCACGCTGCGTTCGAACGCCGTACTGTTCGCTGTGCTGACGGCGGCGAGCCTGCCTTTGGGCAAGCGCCTCGCCGAAAAACTGCGCAAAAGGCTGGGGGAACGCCGCTTTGCGGTCCCGGAATTCCTGTGGTACGCGGCGCTGTTTTTTCTTTCCGTCTCTTTTTTGGTGGACGGAAGCTACAATCCGTTCATCTACTTCCGGTTCTGAAAGGGGGGAGGCGTTATGAAAAACAGATTGTTTGTGATCCTGTTCGCGCTGTTTCTTGCCGTGCCCGCCGTTCTGACCCTCGCGTTGCCGAAAAAGGAGTTTTCTGAAAACGAGAACCGGATGCTGGCCGAGGCGCCGAAGCTTTCTCTCTCTTCGCTCAGGGACGGCGCCTTTATGTCCGGTACAGCCGATTATATCACCGACCACTTCGTCGGGCGCGATCTGTGGGTCAGCGTCCGTTCAGCCATATCGCTGCTGGCGTTGAGAAGCGAGCAAAACGGGGTCTACCGCGTACGGGACGGGTATATCGACGGCTTTTCTCAGAAGGATACCGATTTTTTTGAAGACAATGTTTCCGCCGTTTCCGCCTTTGGCGAAACGGTGCGGGATACCTTCGGGATCCCCGTCTATACGCTGGTCGCGCCCACCGCGACCCAGATCGAAAAAGACCGCCTTCCCGCGTTCGCCGCGCCGCTTGACGCCGCGCCGTTGTTTGAAAGGCTCGCGGCCCTGCCGGGCTTTATAGACGTGAGGGATGTTTTCGCCGAAAACGAAGGCGGACCGCTTTACTACCGAACGGACCATCATTGGACCGCCCGCGGGGCGTACCTTGCCTATGCCGCGTTTCAGTCGGCGCGCGGCAAGGCCGCCGAAAGCGAGGCTTCGTACGGTATCGAGCAGGTAACAGACCGTTTCTTCGGTACGCTCTATTCCCGCTTCGGTCTCTTTGACGGCCGCTTTGCGGATGAAATCCGCGCCCCCTCCGCCGCGGCGCTCGGCCGTGTGACCGTGACCGACGGCAAGGGGGAGAGCCGCGCTTCGGTCTACGACCCCTCCGCCCTCGCGGGCAAGGACCGCTACCGGTATTTTCTCGGCGGCAACGATCCGATCCTTCAGATCGATACGGAACAGAGCGACGGCCGTCTGCTGCTGATCAAGGATTCCTACGCGAACGCCCTTCTGCCCTATCTGCTGCGGGAATACGCCCATATCACTGTGGTCGACCTGCGCTATTACCCCGGTACGGTGCTCTCTCTGCTCGCGGAGGGCGCTTACGACGAGGTGCTGATCCTGTATAATCTCAAATCCTTTGCGTCGGATTCGTATCTCCGTTTTCTGACGCTGACGGATGACTGACAAAACGAAGCGTTTGCGCCGTGACGGCGATCGCCGTTTGCCCGTAGAGGATCCCGGAACGGTCTGCGTTACGGGATCTTCTCTCATTCTCTGAGCCTGTTCAGATCGATAATCTGACCGTTCGCAACATGGGGATTGACAACAGATCGCGGCGCATGATATAAAAATGGCGACGGTTTTCGCGGTTTTTTATTTAACAGGAAACTTCTCGTTTCCTGTTAAATAAAAAGATTGTAACGCCTGCCGATTTCGCCCTGCGGGCGACGGCAA
>CADBOC010000114.1 GCA_902796175.1 Oscillospiraceae bacterium
ACACCTTCATCTTCCGCGCGGCGCCGAAAACAAGAACCGGCCTGTCGGCGGTGTATAACGAAGTCCCGATCCCGCTGAATTCCACCGGGCTCGCGCTGAAAAGCGCCATGGTCTACCGGGCGGATATTCTGTAAGGACAGGAGAAAGAAATGGCGAGACAAAGCATTTTTGACATGCCCGTGGCAAAGGTCTATCCGCTGCTGCTGGCAAAGGTGGAGCGCAAGGGCAGAACGAAAGAAGAGCTGGACGAAGTGATCCGCTGGCTCACCGGCTACGAAATGGACGCGGTGGACGGAACCATGCCCTACGGCGCGTTTTTTGAAAACGCCCCCGCGATGAACCCCAACGCGGAGCGGATCACAGGCAAGGTCTGCGGCTTGGACGTCGCCGCGATCGAGGACCCGCTGCTGCGCAGCATCCGCCGGCTCGACAAACTGGTCGACGAGCTGGCGAAGGGCAGACCGATGGAGAAGATCCTGCGATGAGCGGAGAGATCATAAGAAGATCCCTGGTTTTTTACGGCTGGGTGCAGGGCGTGGGCTTTCGCTGGCGGGCAAAAAGCGCCGCGAACGCCCTCGGCGCGACCGGCTGGGTGCGAAACAACTTCGACGGCTCCGTTTCCATGGAGCTGCAGGGAACGGAGGAACAGATCGACGGTGTGATCCTCGCCGTGGAGCGGGGCTCATACATAAAAATCGAGAACCTGCGCATAAAAACGATCCCCGTGATCGAAGACGAGACCGGGTTTCATATCCGGGACGAGGAATGACCGATGGAACTGAGAGCCTATCTGAAACGCCCGCTGCCGAAGATCCCGCCGCGTATCGCCGCCGCCCTTGAAACCGGCGGGCGGATCACGCCGACGCCTTTCTCCCATAAAAACGAGATCCTGCAAAACGCCGCCCTGCAGAAGGAGACCGGCTTTGCGCGTCTGCCCGGCGGGGATTATCTCGTCGCCATGACCTGCCCCATGCCGGGCGTGACGCCCGAAATGATCCGCTGGTGGTTCTGGTGGCACGCGCAGCAGAGCATACGGTATAAGCTCTGGTTCCCCGGCGAGCACTACGGCATTTCGACCGCCCGCAAAAACCGGGCGTATTTCTCCGCGCCCGAGCCGCCGGATTTTGAGCCGAACGTCCACTATCCCGTCGAACGGATCGGGCGGCTGATCCTGCCGCTGAAGATCGCCTTCGTTTCGCCGGAGGAATTCGGTTTTTCCCCGGCTCTGATGCGCGAAGCCGGCGTCCCGCTGATCGTGTCCGGCCACGTCGGCGCCGTTTACGGCCTCATACCGCACACGGAGATGGCGCATATCTTTCTGGAGACGGAAGACGGCCTGACCCTCGTCAGCCGCTTCTGGCTCGGTCATACGCTCAAAAACCCGCTCCTTCGCAAAGCGATGCTCACCGACGCCACCGCCCGCGGCATGGCGGCGCACTGCTGCGTGGAATACCGCAGCCTCGCCGCGATCCTGCCGGAGCTGTACCGACAAAAAGACGAAAGATGAAAGATAAAAGACGAAATCGGGCGCTGCGCGCGGCAGTTTATAATAAAAAACGGGATCCCTGTGCTTGTTGTCGCGCGGAGACCCCTGTTTTTTTCAGACAAATTCCGGCCCCGGCGGGCAGAAGCTCCTCTATTCCGCCCGGCGTCGCTTTTTCGCCCGTTTACGGCAGGCGGAAGCCCGCGGCGAGGTAGACGGCGTACCAGTCCTCCCTTGAGAGGCTGATATCCGCCCCGGCGGCGATCTCGCGCATGCGGTCCGGGGAGACGGAGCCGGAGATCACCTGCATCTTCGCCGGGTGGCGCAGGATCCACGCCGCGGCAACGCCGATGGGCGTAACGCCGTATTTCGCCGCCAGCTCGTCGAGCTTTTCATTCAGCGCGGGGTATTTCTCCCGGTCGCCGACGAAGGGACCCTTGAAAAAACCGCCCTGAAACGGGCTCCACGCCTGCAGGGTGATCCCCTTGATGCGCAGATACTCCAGCGCGCCGCCGTCCCGCACCGCAGATTCGTCGTTCTTCATATTCACGTTCAACCCGGAGGTCACAAGACCCGACTCGGGGATCGAGAACTGAAGCTGATCGACGATCAGGGGCTGGCGCACGGCGGTCTTCAGCAGCTCGATCTGCAGCGGGCTGTGGTTCGACACGCCGAAAAACCGCACCTTGCCGTCCCGCTCCAGCCGATCGAAGGCTTCTGCGACCTCCTCCGGCTCCATCAGCGTATCGGGGCGGTGGAGCAGCAGCACGTCCACATAGTCTGTGCCGAGCCGCCTGAGCGAGCCCTCCACCGAAGACAGGATGTGCTCCTTTGAAAAATCGTAGCAGCCGCGCCGGATGCCGCACTTGGTCTGTACGGTGATCCGGTCCCGTTCTTCGGGGTGAGAAGCGAGCCATTCGCCGAAAAGCGCCTCCGAGCGGCCGCCGCCGTAGATATCGGCGTGGTCGAAGCAGTCTATCCCAAGCTCCCGCGCCGTGCCGATCACCCGGTCCGGCGCTGTTTTTGCCTCCGCCAGACGCATGCAGCCCATGGCGACGGCGGATACGGTCAGCTTTCCGCCGAGCGTTCTTTTCGTCATCTCCGTTTCCTCCTCTTCGTTGTTCATTCCGGGATCACGGAAAGGATATAGTCCGCGATCTTCGCGCCGCGGGTGATATATCCCGTATGCCCCGTGTGGGGAAAGATCCGCAGCGACGCGCCCGGCACCGTGTCGGCGATGTGCCGGGTGTGGGATTCCCTGATCAGGTCCCGCTCCCCCGCCGTGACAAAGGTGGGCACGGCGATATTCAGCAGCATCTCATCCGTAATATCGGGCTCCCGCAGCATGATCCGCATTTTGTCGCTGCGGTCCACATGGCTCCACAGGCGGAAAAAGCGCAGCGGCAGATCCTTTGTGCTCTCCGGCCGCAGGCTTGCTCCGCTGACAATGAGTGCCGAGAGCAGCGACGGATAGCGGGAGGCGAGGATCAGCCCTGTAACGCCGCCGTCCGAAAAGCCGTAAAACAAGGGCCTGTCAAGCCCGAGCGCCTCGATAAAAGCGCGCATATCCTCGGCCATGTCAGTATAGTGGAGGGTCTTCACCTTTTCGCTTTTTCCGTGGCCGCGGGTATCGGGACAGTAAACTGTGAACCGGCCTGAAAGGATATGCGCCGCGCTGCGGAAGATCTTATGGTCCATGCTGTTGCAGTGCGCCATCACCAAAGGCCGCCCCGTCCCTGTTTTTTCATAGTAGAGCTTTACGCCGTTTACCGTCAGATACATCCCTTTCTCCCCCTTTGTTTTTCTATTGTAGCACATAAAAAAGGATATATCTACCCCATGGGCGCAAAAACAGGGATCTCTGAACGAATCCGCACAGAGATCCCTGTTTTTTTGTTCTGTTAAGCTTATTTGTGCGCCGCGATCTCGCCCAGCAGCTTTTCGGTAAAGTCGGCGACGGTGGTGACGGCCGTCTGATCGGTGGCGCGGTCGCGCACCGAGATCGTGCCGTTCGCGGTCTCCTGCTCGCCGATGATGATCATGTAGGGGACCTTGTCGTCCTGTCTCGCGCTGCGGATCTTGTAGCCGATCTTTTCGTTGCGGTCGTCGAGCTCCACGCGGAAGCCGGCGTCGTCCAGCGCCTCGTAGACGGAGCGTGCGTAATCCATGCTCTTTTCGGAGACGGGCAGCACCTTCACCTGCAGCGGGGCGAGCCACGCCGGGAACGCGCCCTTGGTCTCCTCGATCAGGTACGCCATAAAGCGGTCCAGGCTGCCGAGGATGGCGCGGTGCAGCACCACGGGCGTTTTCTCTGCGCCGTCGCGGTCCACGTACTTCAGGTCGAACTTCGCGGGCAGGCAGAAATCGAGCTGGCAGGTGGAGAGCGTATACTCCGCGCCGACGGCCGGGCGGACGTTCACGTCCAGCTTCGGTCCGTAGAAGGCCGCTTCGCCGATCTCCTCGGTGAACTGGATGCCGAGGTCCTTGAGCACGTCGCGCAGGGCGGTCTCCGCGTGCTCCCACATCTCGTCGTCCGGGTAATACTTCACCTTGTCGGCGGGGTCGCGCAGCGAAAGCACGCAGCGGTAATCCGTGATGCCGAAATCCTTGTACACGTCGAAAATCAGGTCCACCACGCTCGAAACCTCGGCCTTGATCTGCTCCGGCGTTACAAAGAGGTGCGCGTCGTTCTGGCAGAAGTGACG
>CADBOC010000115.1 GCA_902796175.1 Oscillospiraceae bacterium
CTTCCGTTTTGCCGCTGATCAGGCCTCTTTCCAGATTGACCAGAAAATCCTGAATGTTCGTTACAAAGCCCCGTACGGCGAGGGAGCCCCGGTCCTTGAGCTTATTCACCGCGAACTCGGATACGTCCACCGAAAAGAGGTATACGGGGCGGAGTTTTCCCTCCCGTTCGCAGAACGAGGGCGTCATATTGCCCGTTGCGATGGTGTGCAGCTGCGTCGCGAGGCACACCACCGTCGTTGCCTGACGAACGTAGCGGCGCATGGCGTTCTGCGCGTCGTAGACGTTCGGTATCACGTCCGGCAGCGGACCGTCGTCGCGGACGGAGCCCGCCAGCACAAAGGGGATCTCATGCCGGACGAGGGCGGACATCACGCCGTCCCGGATATTCCTTTCCTTGACGAAGGCCGCGACGCTCCCCGCCCGTCGCGCCAGATTGATGGTGTGCAGATGGTGGTAGTGGCCGTTCGGGGCTTGCCGCTTGGTGTAGATATCCTGCCCGAGGCCGGTGTGAAAGACTGCGGCCTCCAGATCGTGGGTCGCGAGGGCGTTCCCGGCGAAAAGACAGTCGCAGTAGCCCGCTTCAATCAGCTTCGTCATGGCGTTCCGGCTGTCGGAATCGAAGACGCAGGCGGGGCCCAGCACCCACACGATAAAGCCGTGCGCCCGGTCGTGCCGCAATATTTCATACAGCTCGTCGTAATCCCGGGAGTAAGAGGTCTCCCGCGATTGCCCGGTGCGAAACGCGAAGGCGGCGTTATGCTGTTCCCGGGGGGAGGCGAACCCGTCCGTATGCACGAACACGCCGCCCGCGCCGTCGTCGGTCCGCCCGACGACGACCCGCTCCCCGGGGGAGACGCGGCGCGGCTCCACGGCGAAGGGCTCGCCGTTCCGGATGACGACCGCCGTATCCATGCGGCTCTCTTTGAGCAGCACCCATTCGCCGTTAATTTTGAAATACTCGGGGTAGATCGTGGACGCGTAGAAGTTTTCAGGCAGAAATCCGTCCCCAGCGGGCTCGGTAAGAACGTCGGGCGCGGATGCGAACGGTTCGGCGGAAAAATCCGGCGCGGTGTAGACCGGCAGTTCCATGGGATCTCCCTTCCTTCAACATGATCATAGTGTTTTATGAAATTATATCATAGATCATGCCGCCGCGCAAGCGTCCCCGGTAAAAAAACGGCGGAGGACGCGCGTCTCGCGCTCAGAGCCGCCGTGGGCCTGAACAGCTGCGCAGCCGGTTCCCGGGCGTTCCGGGCAGCCGACGCGGTCAGGCGACGGCGAAGGAGCCGGGGGTATAGGTCCACGAAAGCCCCGCGCCGCGTTTTGCCTTGCAGGCGTTAAAGAAGAACGCCGCCACGCACGGCGGCCTCTCCTGTACGCCGAGAACGCCGCCTTCGTCCGTAGGGCACGTCGTCCCCGACGTGCCGGAACGCCGCCGTCTGCAGGGCGTTCCCAAGCCGCACGGCGGCCGCCCCATACCCCTGCCAGCGGCGTACCTGCCGCATAACCGGCGTTTCATCTGATCCCCCGGTATTAAAATTCTTTTCGTCGCAGCGGATGTGGGCATCCGCGCTGCCGGGACGGCGGCGTTCACGCCTCAGAGGAAACGCCGTGCCAACGACCGCGCTCCCGGCACGTCGGGGACGACGTGCCCTACGGAATAAGGCGGCCGCCGTGCGGCTTGGGGAACGCCCTGCGCATGGCGGCGGCGCGGCGTTTCAGGCGCAGCGGCAAAGAAAAAGACCCCGGAACGTTTGCACGCTCTGAGATCTTTTTTTTCTTTATGCTGCTTCTGCGCGATCGGGCAGGATCACGCGGGGGCGCGGCTCAGGCGCGGGGATCAGAAGGTATCCTGAAAATCGCGGAAGCTGTCCTTTACGTCCCGGAAGGTCTTTCTTACCTCCGGGTCGGTCGCGATCCCTTTCGCCACGCCGGCGACCTTTTTCATATCGACGGTTCCCGCGGCGGCGGCGCCTTCGACGACGCGTCCGCAGTCGGGGCAGACCGGCGTTTTATCGGAGAAAAGCTTGAAGAGTACGAAGATGATGCCGGCGGGGAAGAATACGAGCATCAGCACCGCCGTGATGATCAGGTCTTTTTTGGTCCAGGAAGCCTTCGAGGTCGGCTGATTCCGGGAACCGCAATGGGGGCAGGCATACGTTTCCATAAGCTGAACTCTCCTGTTCTTTTATTTATTTTCGGAAATGACGCCGCGGCCGGGCAACGGACGCGGCGCCGTGAAAGGGGGAGGGAAAGGCGGGTCACTTCTTGAAAGAGAGGCAGCCCTGACGCTCTCTGGGGTAATAGTAGCTGCTGTACCAGCTGCAGTACTGTCTGCCGTTGGAATCCCTTTTGTAAGGATCCCAGTAGATGCAGCCGTTCGCGCAGTTGCTTCCGCAGAGCGTGCCTTCGGGGAGTCTGCAGGGGCAGGTGCGGTCGTTTGCCATGCTGTTTCACCTCCTTTGTACGCCCGGGGCCTGTCCGCGCCGTCTGATCCCCGGCGCGTTCCGGTCTCCCGTTTGTTTCTGTCGCCATTAAACACCCGCTTTTTTCCGGGCGGAGACAGGGGGGACGTTTTTTTTGAATTTTTTTCGATCGCGCCTCCGGCAGGCCGGATCCGTGAGACAGAGGGATCGTCGGGACGTACCGGCAAATCCGGATTTGTCGATGTGTTCCATGAGGCAGAAAGCTGCCGTCCCGGTAGCGCGGCTGCCCTCAGCCGCCCCGGCGAA
>CADBOC010000116.1 GCA_902796175.1 Oscillospiraceae bacterium
CCCATCTGCTTCATGACGTGCGCCTGCCGTACCAGCTCTTTTCCGTGCAGCTCGCCGTTCCAGCTCCAGAACGGCTTGCCGCGGTATTCCGCTGTGGGGGATTTGAAGCCCGCCTTCAGTTCTTCCGTGATCATCGCTTTCCTCCTGCCGCCGCGCCGCTTTCCGCGGCCGGCGTTTTTTCTTCTTCCTTCGCCCATTCGCCGATCAGCGCCTCGATCTGCTCCCAGGTTTCCGCCCGGGTCATGCCGTGGGCGGCCGCGTCGTAGGCGCGGTTGTGCGGCGCCGTCATCAGGATCTTGCGGTAAGCGCCGCCCTCTAAATTGTGCACGCCGTCGTCGATCAGCACGTCCCCTTTGATGAGCTGCTTGCGCCCGGTGATCACGACCTGATCCCACGTTAAGAAGGGAAAGTGCCGGAAGAGATAGGCGGTTTTTTCGGGGACGGAGGCAAAGGGCGTGGCCGTTACGATGAGCACCTCGTGCCCCGCTTTTATCAGGCGTTCGAGCGCCTCGGCCGCGCCGGGGATGGGGTCTACCGTATCCCAAAAACCGGGGCGCATCGGGATGGCGTAGACCTGCTCCCACGTAAGGCCGGGGAAGGCCTTCGCCACGTTCCAGTCCGTTATATCGTTGTAAGAAACGCCTGTGCCGTAGGCCGCGTTCGCGCCGCGCACCCACGCCCCCAGCAGATCCTCAATGGTATCGTCCATGTCAACCAGCAGCGTCATAGCATGGCTCCTTTTCGGTTTTGTAAAATGATTCTATCACAAAAAAACGAACAATGCAAGAAAACGGGGCCGCGCCGAAGGTGAAATATCCGTGGGGAAGACCGCGCGGCCTTCTGAAAAACGCTAAAAAAGGATCCCCGGACGTGTGCGCGTTCGGGGATCCCGGGGCTGATTCGGTACGGTCAGTTCATCCCGAAGAGGTTCCGGAAGAACCAGACGATCTTGTGGAAGAAGCGGATGAGACCCGCGAAGGGGCCGGTGTGGAGCTGGCCGCATACGCAGTTGCTCTCGTTTGCCGCGCCGCCGGCCGCGTCTCCGCAGAGGTCGCAGCGGCCGTCGCCGTTTTCGTCCGTGTGGCCCAGGGGCGGCGTGGGGTCCTTGGTGAAGCTGTCGCCGCAGCGCACGCACCGGCAGGTGGTGATCCCGCCTTCGGTACATGTGGCGGGCGTAACGCGGATGCCGTAAACGTGGCCGAGGGCTTCGGTTTCGTTATCCGTATAGCCGTAGCGGCAGCGCGTGCAGGCGTGGGTCGTATAGCCGCCCTCGGTACAGGTGGGCTCGGTGACCGTCACCTTGAAGTCGTGCGCCGCGGGATCGACCGGGATCGTCTCGCGTTTTTCCGCTTCGCACAGGGAGCAGACGAAGAGGCGTTCGCCCGTTTCTGCGCAGGTGGCGGCTTTTACGACCTCGCCCTCGCCCCAGTCGTGCCCGCCGGTCTCTTCGCATGGGAAGACGAACCGCACGTCGTAGGGGGTGAAGTGGTTCGCGGTGATCACCAGATAGCCGTCCTCGATGGCGGCGGGCACGGTCTCCCACCTGTCGTTCACAAAGCGGCGCACCGTAACGCGGCGGGCCGTGCTCTGGAAGTCGGAGAGCGGTACGCGCACGTCCACGCTGCCGTCGGGCTGGAAGCCGGTCTGGAGGGAATCGTCCGTCAGGTCGAATTCATAAAGGATCCTGCCGCGCTGCCCGCTCGCCGATACCACCTGATAGGTGAGGGCGTAATCGTAGCGGTCGCCGCAGTTTACGCAGACGAAGGTGCATTTCGACGCGTCGTTGTCCGTGGAGGCGGTGAGCGCCTCGTAGTGATGGCCGGTCGCCGGCACGGTCCCGGTATAGGTATCGCCGCAGACGCAGGTATAGGTGAGAACGCCGTCTGCCGTGCAGGAGGCCTTTTTCGTCAAATCGGAAACGTAGCGGTGGATATGGGGGCCGTAAACGGCGGTGAACTCCAGATCCGTATCGGGCATCACGGTGGGCAGGGAGCGGTCCCAGCTCAGGAATTTGCTGCCGTCGGCGCGGTCGGCGACCGCGGGCGGAGCAGGCACGTCGCCCTGTACGAACGCGTCGGTCACGTCGCCGTCGGCCGTATGCCAGACAACCGTGCGCGGCGCTTTCACAAGGCTCGCGTCCACGACGACGCCGTTTGTGTTCGGCAGGCCGGTCAGATCCCAGCCGCTGAAGGCCCAGTCCGCGGCAAAGCCGGTCTCGGGCACGGCGGCGGAAAGGCTGCTGCCCTCGGCGATCTCATAAGGCCGGCCGTTGATCGTAAAGATATAGCGGTTTTTGCCGGAGGTGAGCGTTACATCGCCCGTGCCGAAGGTAGCTTCGTAACCGGCGGCGCCGCCCAGCATAACGCCGGAATCCTCCGTATCCACGGTGTAAACGCCCGCGGCGGCGGCCTTTTCGTTGAGCGAGGCGAAGAACTCGACGCTGACTTCATATTTTACCGTGCCGTCGGCGGCTGTCACCTCCTCAGGCGTCAGGCCTTCTATGCGGATGCAGGTGCGGCCCTGTTCGTCTACCGCGACGGTGATCTGATCGTTCCCGATCCCGTAGCGGCGCATCACGTCCTCACGCAGCGCCTCCTCCTGAACGGAGGTGAGCGTGACGCAGGGCGACAGGGTCTTGATCAGGGTCAGGTTTTCGAAGGGGGCGGTGTGCGAAAGGCTTTCGGTGGTGATGGTATGGAAAATCCCGGCGAGCGCGTCCGTGTTTCCGGCGGTGACGCTGAAGGCGTCGGAGGCCGGCGCGCCGAGAGAGGTATAGCTTCTCGCGGCCGGGTAATTGGAGGAGACGGCGTTCATGAAGGCGCGGATCTTCGCGTTGTTCGCCTCGGCCGCGCCGAACACGCCCACGGAATAGACGAGCGCGTCGTAGGCGTTCTTTAAGAGATAGGCGTTGTATACGGCGGCGTTCGCGACGGAGGTCTGAAAGCCGCTGGTGTAGGTGGGCTCGCCGTCCGTCATGAACACCGTTACGCGTTCGCGGCCGGCGGCGTCGGTATGGGCGAACACGCCCTTCGCCATCTCAAGGCCGAGGTCCGCCGCCGTAGCGCCGCGGGCGTCCAGCGCGTTCACGGCCTGGAGCAGCCGCTCTTTTTCATCGACGCCGATCAGCGCCCCGGCGTAATCGGCGGGCGTGATCTCCTCAAAGGAGAGCGCGCCTCTGGGGGAGGTGAGCAGCTCCGAGTTCTCGTTGTAGCGGTAGCCGCTGTAGCCGCCCGCAAGGCCGAAGCCGACGACGGCGACGCGGTGGGGCGCGCCGGTGACGGCGGCGTTTTCGGCCACGCGCTCGATAAAGCCGCGCGCGGCCTCCTTGAGCGCGTCCGCCTTTTTCACGCTGCCGCCGAGCGGTTCATCCATGGAGCCGGATTGGTCGAGCACCAGCACGATATCGAGCGGAATGCTCTGGGATACGACGCTCTTAACGGTCTTCGCGCCGGAAACCGCCTTTAAGCGGAAAAGGACGTTATCCTTTTCCACGTAGTGGGTGACGGAGGACTCGGCTTCGATCCCGCTCACGTCGCCGGAGGTGATCAGGTTGTACACCGCGTGGACCGTGATATCCGCGTCGGCAAGGGTATAATCCTCCCAGCGGCCCGTATAGCGGTCGCGGGCGGGCACGGCGGGCTCTTCGATCGAGGTCGTCCCCTTCTGGAAGTCTACGGTGGCGACGGTTCTGCCGTCCGCGACAAAGGTAGCGGTGTAGGTCTCCCGCTCCAGCTTCGGCGTTACGCGCTCCTCATAGCCGTCGCAGTAGGCGCAGTCGCGGCGCTCTACGCCGCCGTGCTCAAAGTCGGCGGGCGTCACCGTGTACCAGTCGAGCCAGGCGTGGCCGAGGGATTCCCACGTATACAGGCGCTTTACCGCCATCTCGTGCGCGGAGGAGCCGCAGTAGCCGCGGATCACGCCGCCCGATGCGGGCACGGTCACGTCGCCGTAGTTTTTGAGCTCCGTGTAGCGGTTCGGTACGGTGAGGGAACCAAGCGTATTGAATATATAATTGGAAAGGTCCCAGCTCTCCAGAGAATCCGAAAGCCGGACTTCAGCAAGAGAGCTGCAGTTGTAGAACGTTTCCCGGCCGATCGTTTTAACCCCGGAACCGAGATCCACGGTCACCAGCGCCTTTGCGTCGCGGAAAGCGGCTTCTCCGATGCATTCAAGCGA
>CADBOC010000117.1 GCA_902796175.1 Oscillospiraceae bacterium
CATGGACGACTCGAAAGCCGTGCACCGGGGCATCCGCTTTGAGATCTCCCCCGGCGAGATCCGGCTTGTGGCGCTGGACGGATACCGACTCGCGATCCGCAAAGATTTTATCGATTACAGCGCCGAGAGCTTTTCGTTCGTAGTGCCGTCAAAAACGCTCGCCGAGGTCGTAAAGTTCATCGACGACGAAGACGCGTTCATGCATATCAGCGTAGGCGCGCGCCACATTCTGTTTGAGATCGGCTCCTATACGCTGATCTCCCGCCTGCTTGAGGGCGAGTTTCTGAATTACAGAAGCGCGATCCCTACCGCGAAAAGCACGACCGTGCGCGTGAACACGCGCAGTCTGATCGACTGCATTGAGCGCGCCTCCATCATCATCAACGAAAAAATGAAGATCCCGGTGCGCTTTATCTTTGACGAAGACGTGATCCGCATCTCCGTCGTAACGGCGCTCGGCAGCGCCAACGACAGGATCGCCGGTTCAATAAACGGCAAACGCACGGAGATCGGCTTCAACAACCGCTTTATTCTGGACGCGCTTCGCTCCTGCGATACGGACGAGGTGCTGATAGACCTGAACGGGCCCATAGCGCCCGCCGTGATCCTGCCGCCGGAGGGAGAATCGTTCCTGTATCTGGTTCTGCCGGTACGGCTGGATCCCGGAAACGCAAATTGATCGGAGGGATCGGTATGGATCCTGTTTCGGAAAAAAGAAGAGTGCTGCGCGTCAGAAGACAGGCGCCCGCCGTAAAAGAATATCCGCTGGCGATCTCAACGCCCTTTATCAGGCTCGACGCCGCGCTCAAGTTCAGCGGCGCCGCCGAGACCGGCGGTCAGGCGAAGCTGCTGATAGAAGACGGCGGGGTGACGGTGAACGGGGAGGTCTGTTTCGTGCGCGGGCGAAAGCTGCGGCCGGGCGATACGTTCCGGCTTGCCGGCGCGCGCTACAGGATCGAAGCCGATGCGGATCAGTGAGATCCGCGTCCGGGGCTTCCGGAACCTTTCCGAGACCGCGCTGCATCCTACGCCTGGCGTCAATGTGATCTACGGCGAGAACGCGCAGGGCAAGACGAACCTGATCGAAGCGGTATGGATGTGCAGCGGCATGAAGAGCTTTCGCGGCGCAAAGGAGCCGGAGATGCCCGCGTTCGGCAGCAAGCAGGCGCAGATCTGTCTGCGCTACGACGACGGCAGCCGTATGAACGACATAGAGCTGAAGATCGAGAACCGCCGCAGCGCCGTACTCAACGGGATACCGCTCTCCTCGCCCGCCGGCCTGATCGGAAAATTCCGAGCCGTCGTTTTTTATCCGTCGTTCCTATCGATCGTACAGGCGGGGCCGCAGGGCAGACGCCGTTTTATTGACGCGGCGATCTGCCAGCTATACCCTGCCTTCGCGAAGCTGCTCGCCGAATACGGCAGGCTGCTGCGTCAGAGGGGCGCGCTTCTCAAGGATATACGAATGGAGTCTTCCCTGCTCGATATGCTGGACGTGCTCGATCTGCGCCTCGCCGAATGCGCGGAGCAGCTCACGGCGAGACGGCTGCAGTACCTTGAAGCGCTCACCCCGTTTGCGGATGAGATATACGGCGGCATCTCCTCCGGACGCGAGAAGATCAGCTTCCGCTATATCCGGAAGGGCGCGGACGGAGACAGACCTTACGGAGAGCTGCTGCGGGAAAACCGCAGAACGGATATCCTGAACCGGTCCACGGGCGTCGGTCCGCATCGGGATGACGTTGAGATATGCATCAACGGCGTGAGCGCGCGCGTGTACGGTTCGCAGGGGCAGCAGCGCTCCTGCGCGCTGGCGCTCAAGCTCGGCGAAGCATCCGTGATCCGCGACCTGACCGGCTCTTCCCCCGTCACGCTGCTGGACGACGTGATGAGCGAGCTTGACGCGGGCAGACAGAACTATATCCTGAACCACATCGGCGACAGACAGGTATTTATCACCTGCTGCGACCCCGACGCCGTGGGAAGACTGACGGGCGGCATGCGCGTATCGGTCCGCGGCGGGGTACTGACGGAGGAATGAGAAATGTATCTGGATCTCGGCCAGGACGTAATATGGCAGGAGGACGTGATCGGGATCTTTGACCTTGATACGGCTTCTGTCGCCGCGCGTACGCGTGATTTTCTTCGCGCCGCCGAATATGAGGGCCGCGTCGTCATGCTGGGCAGCGATCTGCCGCGCAGCTTTGTTGTGACGGATACAGGCGAAGCGGACGCCGGGCGCGTGTATCTCTCCGTTTTTTCGGGAACGACGCTCGCGAAACGCGCGCAGGAGATCGATTGACGCCGATACGGGCGCCTTTTTATAAAACAGATTTGCGCGATGCGCAAAGGGGCGGCGCGCGTACGCCGCTTTGTGTGAAGACCCTGAAGGAGGAAACGAAAGTATGGATACCACCGAAGAACTCCGCCGGAATACAGATCTTACGGATGAAACGGCGCTGCCTGAGGATGACGCCGAACAGATGGACACGGTCGTAACGGAGGAATACAACGCGAACCAGATCCAGGTGCTGGAGGGGCTTGAGGCGGTGCGCAAGCGCCCCGGTATGTACATCGGCTCTACCGGTCCCAACGGCCTGCACCATCTGGTCTACGAGATCGTGGATAACTCCATCGATGAGGCGCTTGCCGGATACTGCACGCACATCGAGGTGGAGATACGTCCCGGGAACGTTATCTCCGTGCGCGACAACGGCCGCGGCATCCCTGTTGACATCAAAGAAAAACAGGGTCTTCCCGCCGTTACCGTGGTGCTGACGGTCCTGCACGCGGGCGGCAAGTTCGGCGGCAGCGGCTACAAGGTATCGGGCGGCCTGCACGGCGTGGGTTCCTCCGTTGTAAACGCGCTTTCGGAATGGTTGGAGGTCGAGGTGAGCCAGCGCGGGCATATATACAGACAGCGCTTTGAGCGCGGCAAGATCGCGTCGGAGCTCGACGTCGTCGGCGATACGGATGAGACGGGCACGCTCGTCGTATTCAAGGCGGATCCCGAGATCTTCGAAGAGACGACGGAATATGAATATGAGATCCTGCAGAAGCGGCTGCGCGAGCAGGCCTTTCTGAACGCGGGGCTGCGCATTTCGCTGACCGACAGCAGAGATCCGGAAAACATCCGGGAGGATCACTTCTGCTATGAGGGCGGGCTTTCGAGTTTTTCGCATTACCTGAACGAGAGCCGCGGGCTTACGCCGATTCATGAAAAGCCGATCCATTTCTCCGTTGTAAGGGGCGACCGCAGCGCGGAGGTCTCCATTATGTACGATACGGGGTACAACGAGCTGATCCTGAGCTTTGCCAACAACGTGCGCACCGTAGACGGCGGCACGCATGAGACGGGATTCAAAAACGCGCTGACCCGCGTATTCAACGATTACGGCAGAAAATACGGCCTGCTCAAGGACGCCGATAAGAATCTGACCGGCGAAGACGTGCGCGAGGGCATGACCGCCGTTATCAGCGTAAAGCTGACGGAGGCGGAATTTGAGGGACAGACGAAGGGCAAACTCGGCAACACCGATATCGCGCCCCTTGTTCAGCAGATGGTATCGGAAAAGCTCACCGCGTTTTTTGAAGAGAACCCGGGCGTGGCGAAGGCGATCTTCGGCAAGGCGCTCGAAGCCTCCCGCGCGCGGGAGGCCGCCAGAAAGGCAAAAGAGCTCGCGAGAAGAAAAACGGCGTTTGAGGGGGGCGGTCTGCCCGGCAAGCTTGCCGACTGCACCGATAAAAACCCGGCGAATACAGAACTGTTTATCGTAGAGGGCGACTCCGCCGGCGGTTCCGCAAAGCTCGGGCGCGATCCCAAAACGCAGGCGATCCTGCCGCTCTGGGGTAAAATGCTTAACGTAGAGAAGGCCCGCATCGATAAGGTGATCGGCAACGACAAGCTGGTGCCCGTCGTGCTGGCGCTCGGCACCGGCATCGGAGACGATTTTGACATTACGAAGCTGCGTTATCACAAGATCGTGATCATGGCGGACGCCGATGTGGACGGTCTTCATATCTGTACGCTGCTGCTGACCTTCTTTTTCCGCTATATGCGTCCCCTGATCGACAACGGCTACGTTTATATCGCGCAGCCTCCGCTTTACCGCCTTACCAAAAACAAACGGCACCACTACGCGTATTCGGATGAGGAGCGCGACCGTATCATGGCGGAGATCGGCTCCGGCTATACGATACAGCGCTACAAGGGCCTCGGCGAAATGGACCCCGCGCAGCTCTGGGAGACCACGATGGATCCCTCTGTGCGCATCATGAAAACGGTGCATCTGAGCGACGCGATCGAGGCGGACGAGACCTTCTCGATCCTGATGGGCGACAAGGTGGAGCCGCGCCGCGACTTTATCGAACGCAACGCGAAATACGCGACCAACATAGACGTGTAAGAAAGGAGGCCCTTATATGGATACGGAAGACAGAAAAGGGCTTGAGGAGGAAAACGGCGCGATCCCGGAGGACGCGCAGCGCGGAAAGCTTGTGACTGTGGATCTTTCAAAGGAGATGCGTTCCTATTTCCTTTCTTACGCCATGAGCGTGCTGACGGACCGCGCTCTGCCGGATGTGCGGGACGGTCTGAAGCCCGTACACCGCAGGATCCTCTATACGATGTACGAGAACAACCTGACCCCCGATAAGGAACACCGCAAGTGCGCCGATACGGTCGGTTCGGTGCTGGGCCGCTACCATCCGCACGGCGACGCAAGCGTTTACGACGCGATGGTGCGTCTCGCGCAGGATTTTACCATGCGCTACCCGCTGGTGGACGGCCACGGCAACTTCGGTTCCGTAGACGGGGACCCGCCCGCCGCCTACCGTTACACCGAAAGCCGCATGAGCAAGCTGACGCTGCGCATGCTGACGGATCTCGATAAGGATACGGTCGATTTTCAGCCGAACTACGACGACCGTCTGAAGGAACCCACCGTTTTGCCGGCGCGTTTTCCGAATCTGCTCTGCAACGGCACCATGGGCATCGCGGTCGGCATGGCGACGAACATCCCGCCCCATAATATGCGAGAAGTGATCGACGGCATGTGCCGTGTGATCGACGACCCCGATTGCACGCTCGAAGATCTTATGGAGCACATCAAGGGGCCGGACTTTCCTACCTACGGCGTCATCATGGGCAGAGCCGGCATCCGCGCCGCCTACGCGACGGGCCGAGGCAAGGTTGTTGTGCGCGCGCGCACCGAGATCCAGGAGACCAAAAACGGCAAATTCCAGATCGTGGTCACGCAGCTGCCCTATCAGGTGAACAAATCGCGTCTGATCGAGAGCATCGCGGATCTCCATAAAGAGAAAAAGATCGACGGCATCGTAAACGTAAACGACTATTCCTCTCACAAGGGCATGAATATCGTGATCGAGCTGCGCCGCGACGCGAACCCCCAGGTTGTGCTCAATCAGCTGTTCCAGTATACGGTGATGCAGAGCAACTTCAACGTCAATATGCTGGCGCTTGTGAACGGGGAGCCGAAAACGCTCACGCTCAAGCAGATCCTGCTGCACTACATCGACCACCAGGCCGAGATCGTGGAGCGCCGCACGCGCTTCGATCTGAAAAAGGCGCAGGACCGCGCGCACATTCTGGAGGCGCTGCTCAAAGCTCTCGACTTCATCGACGAGGTCATCCATATCCTGCGCAGCTCGAAATCGATCCCCGAAGGCAAGGAGCGCCTGATGGAGCGCTTTGCCTTTGACGACGTGCAGGCTACGCACATCGTGCAGATGCGGCTGGGGCAGCTCACCGGCCTTGAGCGTGAAAAGCTGGAGGATGAGAACGGCGCCCTGCAGATAAAGATCGCGGAATATATGGAGATTCTCAGCTCCCGCGAGAACATCCTCGCCCTTGTAAAGAAAGAGGCGCTTGAAACAAAGGCGGAGATCGGCGACGACCGGCGCACGGAGATCGTGAACGTCTCAGGCGAGGTGGACATAGAAGACCTGATCCCCGAGGAAGACTGCGTATTCACCAAAACGGACCTCGGATACATCAAGCGCATCCCCGTCACGGAGTACCGCATGCAGAGAAAGGGCGGCAGAGGCAAGCTCGGGCTCACGACGCGGGAAGAGGATACCGTGGATACCGTGTTCACCTGCTCTACGCACGACGACCTGATGTTCTTTACGACGAAGGGCAAGGCGTATAAGTGCAAGGGCTATGAGATCCCGGAGGGCAGCCGCACCAGCAAGGGGATGAATCTGGTGAACATCCTGCAGATCGACGTGGACGAAAAGGTCTCCGCCATGCTGATGCTGCCGAAGAATGAAGAAGATCACTATATCTGCATGATCACGCGAAAGGGCGTGATCAAGCGCACGTCTCTGACAGAATTCCGCAATCTGCGCAGAAAGGGCATCATCGCAATCAACCTCGATGAGGACGACGTGCTTGAAAACGTGAAGCTCACATCCGGAGATGACGATCTGTTCATCGCGACGCGCATGGGACTCGGCATCCGCTTCAATGAAAACGACGCGCGCGTGCTCGGCAGAAGCGCGCGCGGCGTGCGAGCCGTCTCCTTTAAACGGGAAGACGATTACGTGGTCGGCGTTGAGGTGCTCGGCCGCGGCGAGACGGACGGCGAGCTGCTTACCGTGAGTACGACGGGGCTCGGCAGAAAGAGCGGTTACGGGGATTACAGAACGCAGAACCGCGGCGGCTTCGGGTCTCTGAACTACAGAACAGACCGCTTCGGCGAGGTTGCCGCCGTTCTGAAGGTATCAGACGACGACGACGTGATCCTGATGTCCTCGGCAGGCGTCGTGATCCGCCTCGATTCCTCTGAGATCCGCTCCTGCGCGCGCCCCGCAAAGGGCGTAAGGCTGATCCGGATGGGAGAGGGCGATTCCGTGATCGCGGTGACCACCGCAAAGAAAAACCCGGATGAACCTGCCGCGGCGCCCGAAGAAAATGAAGCGCCGGACGCAGAAGACCCTGACGGCGGCGCCGGGCAGGACGGACAGTAAGAGATCCCGCGTGCTTCGTGCGTAATGAAAAGTGAGAGCCGACAGGGGACGCTTTTGCGAGAAGCGAAGAGTAAAGAAGTTTTATGAGAGGCAAAAATGCCTCTCATAATGGACCCGCGGGTCGAAAGGGATTTGTATGGTTTTCGGTATCGGCTTAAAAGGAAAAAAAGCGCTCCTGATCATCGCGGTCGCCGTCGTTCTTGTAATAGGCGGAGGCCTTGCGGCCGTTTTTTCCGTCCTGCGTTTTCAAAAGGACGTGAGAGACGACCTGCCCTCGGAGTTTTCTGAGATGGAGCCGGACGTTAAGCTTTCCGATCGCAACGGCGTTGAACGGAACAGCTTCGACCTGCTTTCGGAGATGAAGAGCGATAAGGATCTCTCCTCCATCCTGAAGGACTGGGCGCTGAACGATACGGGCAATTCTGTCATGTACGACGACGACGTGCTGAACATTCTTTTGATGGGCATAGACGCCACCGGCGGAAATTCCGACGTGATCATGCTTGCATCCGTCAATCAGAAGACAAAAAAGATCTACCTGTCCTCCATCATGCGGGATTCCTACACCTATATCCGCACTCCGAACGGCGAGGGCTTCGGCAAGATCAATTCCGCCTACGGGAACGGCGGAGCGGACTGTCTGGTGCAGACTGTGGAGAACGATTTCAAGATCCGCGTCGACTATTACGTCTCCGTCAATTTTGATACGTTTGCGGCCGTTGTGGATCAGATCGGCGGCGTTGAAGTGCCGGTCATGGAATATGAGGCGAACGCCATGGGCAACCTCGGCACCTTCGGGGACAGCGTACGCCTCAACGGCGAGCAGGCGCTGATGTTCTGCCGCATCCGCTATTCGGATTCTGACGGCGACGTGAGCCGTACAAGACGGCAGCGTCAGTTCATCACAGCGCTGATCAGGCGCTGCGGCGAGATCGACGCCTCTCAGACGGTGGAAGTCGTAAAAACGCTGCTCAAATATGTAAAGACAGACTGCCCTGCGACGCGCATCCTGTCTTACGCCACAAAGGCGCTGGTCGGAAAATGGTATACCTATGAGGTGATCCCGATCACGGTGCCGACCCCCGACTTTCGCATGGACTACATGGGGTACGCCTGGGTCTGGATCGTGGACTATCCGCCGCTGGCGCAGTATCTGCAGGATACCGTTTACGGTTCCTCCAACATTCTTCTGAGCCGCGACCGCGTGAGCGCCATCGACGTGATGCGCTATAAGAGCACGGGGGAGGCAAGACCCTGAGTCGCATTCGCCGCGACTGGGTTTCCGTCAAAAAAAAAGCCGGAGCTGCATCCGGCTTTTTTTGACGCGTTACGGAATTTCCGTTTGGAATCTTTTTTTTGATCTGCGCGGGACTGTGTGTATGATACAAAACAACCTATCAAATTGGTATGTAATAAAACTTTCTGTTCGCAGAACGGGATCCCATGAAAAAAAAGGGTAAACGCTTCTCTTGCAATCGAAAAAAAAAGTGCTATACTAAAGGCCGGAGGTGATTTCGGATGAAAAAGAAAAGCAGTCTTGTAAAGCTTGTGACAGCTGCCGTTTTCGCGGCGCTCACCTGTGTGGCGACGATGGTGATCAGCATTCCGATCCCGGCGACCAAGGGCTATGTGAACGTCGGCGACAGCGTGGTGCTGATCGGCGCGTTCTTACTGGGGCCGTATTACGGCGCCGCGGCCGGGGCTTTGGGCTCGGCGCTTGCGGATCTTTTTCTCGGATACGCCTATTTCGCGCCCGGCACGTTTCTGATCAAGGGGCTTATGGCGCTTATCGCCGCGCTGATCTTCTCTGCGCTGCGGGATAAAACGAAGCTGCCGTTTCTGCCTGCCGCCGCCGCGGGGGAGCTCTGGATGGTCCTCGGCTACTTTCTTTACGAAAGCGCGCTGCTGGGCTACGGCGCCGCTGCGCTCGGCAGCGTTCCCTCCAATCTCATTCAGGCGGCGGGCGGAGCCGTGATCGCTTGCGTGCTTTTCCGCGCCCTGATCGCGGTGCCGGAGATCAGACGATTTACAGAGAAAGAAGGATAAGTCTTACCCATGCAATACGAAGCATTCAAAGAATCAGCAGCAGCAGCAGCGCGGGAGCTGCTCGGCGCGGCGCATCTGAAAAAAGGAGACCTGTTCGTGGTCGGCTGTTCCTCCAGCGAGATCCTCGGCAGACATATCGGCAAAGGCTCCAGCCCTGAAGCTGCCGCCGCCGTACTGGAAGGCATTCTGCCGATCCTGCAGGAAAACGGGATCTATCTCGCGGCGCAGTGCTGCGAACACCTCAACCGCGCGCTGATATTGGAGCGGGAAGCGGCCGAAAAATACGGGTATGAGCCCGTAAACGTCTGTCCGTGGGAGCACGGCGGCGGTTCCTTTGCGACGGCCGCCTACGGCGCTTTTTCGGACCCCGTCGCGGTGGAGCACATCCGCGCCCACGCGGGAATGGATATCGGCGACACGCTGATCGGCATGCATCTGCGCGACGTTGCGGTACCGGTGCGCGTCTGTGTAAAAAAGATCGGAGAAGCCTCTGTCGTCTGCGCGAGGACCCGCCCCAAATTCATAGGAGGGGAGCGCGCGCGCTACGTCGGCGGCGATCTGCGCTAACGTATCCTTACGCGGCCAAATCAAAAAAAATTCCTCACAGCCTGTGAGGAATTTTTTTTGACAGATCAGTCAAACTCCCGTTTTTTGCCTACGGTCAGGATCACAACGGCGGCCGCGACCATCAGAATCATAAGAAAAATCAGAATAAACGCGATCGGCGCGCCGCTGCCGATGGAGGTAACTTCGTCTCCGGCGCCGTCTTCATAAACTCTGTATCCCATTTCCTGTCCGCCGTTTGTGGCGCCCTCCGGCGGGTAATATACAGGGGCGGCTTCTGTCTCTCCGACGCCGTCGATGATATAGGCGGAGGGTTCTGCGGGGGCTGTTGTGGATTCGGGGACGGGCGCCGTGGTTGCCGTTGCCGCCGCTGCTGCGGTGGTGGACGCGGCTGCGGCTTTCGCTGTGGTTGCGGGAGCCGCGGTCGTTGCAGCCGTTACGGGGACGTAAACGACGCTTGCGGAGGGGGAGGTGTTTCGCGTTGTCTGCGGGGTTTGCGCAGCGGCGGGAGCGGTGGTTTTCGTCGCGTTCATCCGGTTTATGATCTCATTGCGCTCCTGATACGGGTCAACGCTTAGAATGGAAGCCGCCGTTCGCCCCTGCGTAGAGACGATGCCGACGTATTCAAGCGGGATCAGATCCGCCATGGCGACGGCGCCGAGGTCAGAAAGATGCGCGCCGTCCAGCGTCAGGGTGGAGCAGAGCTGTACGGGATCGGAGGGATCCGCCAGAGGCGAACAGTCGATCACGCCGTCCGCGATGGTGTTTGTCTTTGCCCATTGGGTCAGCTCGTCGCAGAGCTTTTGGGCTTCGGCGTTCCAGGTCAGATCGTTCGTCTGTCCGAGAAAGCTGCGCTGATAGCCCTTCCAGGCGGATTTTGTGAAGAAGTAGATGCTGATCCCCTTCTGGTGCGCCAGATTGATCAGCGTTTTATAACCGGCGATGATATCATCCGCGGAATACTTGGGGGTAGAGGCAGAAAGGGTCTTGGAATACTGATGCAGCACGTCGTTGAGACCGATCTTGACAAAACAGTATTTTACGCCGGATACCTCGAGCACGTCGCGTTTGAAACGGTCGATCAGCGCCTCACCGTACAGCTTGCCGAGCAGACCGTTGCCGTTGCTCAGCAGCTTGTTGCCGATGATCGCCTTGTTGATGACGCTGATATTCTCGCGGCCCGCGCTCACGATGCGGCGCGCGTAGTTGAGGTAGGTGTCGTTTACAAGCGTTGAGTCTCCGATGAAAACGGCGCAGCGCGCCATCGGGTCGGGGGAGAGGCTGTCTACCTCCTCTAAAAACGGAATGGTGTGGTATGTAATGGTGCCGGAACCGAGACTGATCTCCATCGCGTTCGGCAGCTGGGCTTCGTTGATGCGGGATTTTCCGAAAAGGATGCCGCCGGCGTTCATATAGGTTCTGCCGTTGGAAAGACCGGCGGAGGAAATATAATAGGTATTTTCAACAAAGATGCTGATGCTCAGGCGGTCAAGCGCTTTGGTCGGAAAATCGACGACGTCCGAAACGGCGCGCTGCCCCGCCGGGATCACGACCGAGACGTTTCCGCCGAATGTGATGGCGGTCTGTGTGCCGTTTACGATCTTTGCCTCATACTGGCCCTCCGTTTTCGCGACGGACGCGCCGTTGATCGTGAGCGGCGATTTTCCGTATTGATTCGAAAACGTAAAACGCAGCTTGGAGCCGGAGGTTGTCACCACGATCTCGGTACGAAGCGTGGAGTTCGTCGGGATCACATCCTGAAACTCGACGCCGGCGATGGAAACGCTGGGATCGACGAGGCTGGTGCTCCAGGTCGCGATCCATTTGCCTGTATCCGCCGCCTTTGCGGGTACAGGCGGCAGAAATGCCGGAAACGCCGAAAACAGCAGGGCGACCGCCAGCAGGAACGATATGCTTTTTAACAGGTTTTTCATTTTCTCTTCCCCCTGAAAATTCTGAAACCGGGTAAAGCGTTCAGCAACTCATAAACATAAACATTATACATTCTTCCGTAAAAAAAAGCAATAGAGAAACGCCTTTTTGTATGAAAAGCGATATTCGTCAAAGTATGGGAATTTAAACAAATTTTTCTGAAAAAACTGTTTAAATGATATATCCATTTTGTATAGGAAGCGGATAATAAAACAGCTTGTATTACCGAAAATGTTCAAAACTTTTTTGATGTTAGAAGTTTTGAACAGAGAAACCGTGAGCGTTTCACAAGAAAATGGCGGGTTATCAACATTTTTAACAAAGTTACTGACAATTCAGGCGTTTTAAAAACAAAGTGAATAATACAAACTGTAATAAAAACTTACGCTTGACAGGATCAAACAACGGTGCTTGGGGGCTCCGGAACCGCAGTGGGAAAGAACGGTTTCTGTTTTTTTATGTATAGATTTGCCGGCCGCGGCCATACTCTGATATGTCAGGATCAAACTGTCAGAAGGAGAGCGGCAAATGCTGAAAGGGGTAAACCGGCAGGTCCTTGAGATCCCGCAGCCGGAGTGCGATTATTTTGAAAAGGTGATTTTTTTTGTAAAACCGGAATACTACGGAATGAGTGAAACAAGGCTCCGCGAAAAGGCGGCGGCAGTCCTGAAAAAAACGGTGCGCCCGCCGAAAAACCAGACGGGCGGCAGGGAAGCGCGCCTTGCGTACGCGCTGCGCTTTGTGCTGGCGGCCTTCATCGGCGGGGCGCTGGTGTTCGCGCTGCAGCTGGTTCTTCACTGAAGGCGCTATTTGCCGACGCAGAAGCTGCGGAACACCTCTTCCACCACGGCTTCTCCAGCTTTTTTGCCGGTCAGGGTCAGCAGCGCGTCGATGGCGGCGTCCACATCCACGGTGACGGCATCCGCCGTTATACCCGTCTCAAGCGCTTCCAGAGCCTGTAAGAGAGAAGCGCGCGCGTTTTCGCAGCATTGACGCTGGCGTTCGCTGCTCAGGAGCCCTTCGGTAAAATCGAGCCCCGCAGCGCCGGTTTTTCGCAGGATCACGGGCAGCAGCGCGTCGACCGCGCTCGCGTCTTTCGCGCTGACGGAGACGCAGTCTTCGGCCGCCGCCGGCAGAGAGCCGACGGAAAACGCCGCGGGTCTGTCGCATTTGTTCAGGATCACGATCCGGTTTTTGTGCTGCGTGCGGCGCAGGAGGGCGAGATCCTCCGCGTCCGTTTCACGGGAACGGTCCAATACGAGCAGGACGAGCTCGGCCTCGTCCGTTTTTTCTTTTGCGCGTTCGACGCCGATCTGTTCGACGGGCTCATCCGTTTCGCGGATGCCCGCCGTATCGGACAGGCGCAGCACGATATCCCCAAGGCGCACGGTCTGCTCTACCACATCCCGCGTCGTGCCGGCTATCTCGGTGACGATGGAGCGTTCGCCGCCCGAGAGCAGATTCATAAGCGTGGATTTTCCTACGTTCGGTTTTCCGCAGATCACGGTATTCACGCCCTCGGTCGCGGCCCTGCCGTTGTCATAGTTCCCGATCAGGCGGCCGAGCCTGCCGGCGCAGTCTCTGAGCGTATCGGCGAGCGCCCCCGGCTCCACGGCGGGAATGTCCTCATCCGGGTAATCCGCCCATGCTGCAAGCGCGGCGTCCGTTTCGATCAGCTTTTGGCAGATCGCGTCGATCTGTCTGCTCACCGTACCTCTGCACGCGCCGCGCGCGGCGCTTAAGGCGAGCTCCCCCTGCGCGCTGATCAGTCGCATCACGCTCTCCGCCTGCGCGAGGTCCATTTTGCCGTTGAGAAACGCGCGTTTTGTAAATTCGCCCGGCCCCGCCGGTTGAGCGCCGAGAGAAAGAACGAGCCTGAGCGTTTTCTGCAGGATCAGCAGCCCGCCGTGACAGCTGATCTCGGCGGTGTTTTCACCGGTATAGCTTTTCGGCGCGCGGAACACGGTGAGAACGCCGTCGTCGATCTCGCCGGTTTCGTCGAATACGGAGCCGTAGGCGGCGGTGTAGCCCTTCATTTCGCTCACGGGTCTTCCGTGGAACGGGCGAAAGCACCGCGACGCGATCTCGATCGCGCGTTCGCCTGAAATGCGGATCACGCCGATGCCGCCGGCGGCGAGGGGCGTTGAGATGGCTGCGATGGTGGACATGCTGATACCTCCGGAACATCTGTTGGATTCTCCGGTATTGTACCACAGCCGAACAAAAAAAGCAATCTGCGCCCCGTACGCAATGGAATTGACAATTCAAGGAAAACTGCTATAATAGATTCCGATTTTTGTCAGAGGGAGGAGATCGGAATGGATTGGCTGGCAGGGGAGTATGCGGTAGCCGTGATCGGCGCGGGGCACGCCGGGATCGAGGCGGCGCTCGCGAGCGCCAGGCTCGGCTGCCGCACCGTTTGCTTTACCGTGAGTCTCGACTGGATCGGCAATATGCCCTGCAATCCCTCCATCGGCGGTACGTCCAAGGGCCATCTGGTGCGGGAGATCGACGCGCTCGGCGGAGAGATGGGGAAAGCGGCCGACCGCAATACGCTGCAGAGCCGTATCCTGAATCTGGGAAAGGGCCCCGCCGTGCATTCCCTGCGCGCGCAGATCGACCGCCGCGCCTATTCTCAGGATATGAAGCATGTGATGGAGCGGCAGGAAAATCTCGATCTTGTGCAGGCGCAGATCGTGGATCTGAAGCCGCTTGGCTCCGGCTGGGAGCTGCGCACGCAGCTGGACTCCGTCTACCGCGCTTCAAACGTTGTGCTTGCCACCGGCACGTTTCTCGACGGCAAGATCTACGTAGGGGAGCACTGCTATGCCTCGGGGCCGGACGGAATGTTCCCGGCCGTAGGCCTTTCGGACGCGCTCAAACGTCTCGGGATCCCGCTGCGGCGTTTTAAAACCGGAACGCCCAGCCGCGTCAACCGCCGCAGCGTCGATTTTTCTGCCCTGCAGGTGCAGGAGGGCGACGCCCGTACGGTGCCGTTTTCGTTCGAGACAAAAACGCCGCCCGAAAACCGCTGCGTATGCCACATCACCTATACGAACGCCGAGACCAAACGCGTGATCATGGAAAACCTGGACCGTTCCCCGCTGTTCGGCGGTTTGATCGAGGGGGTGGGGCCGCGCTACTGCCCCAGCATAGAGGATAAAATGGTGCGCTTTGCCGAAAAGGAGCGTCACCAGATCTTTATCGAGCCCTGCGGCCTTGAGACCGAGGAGCTCTATCTGCAAGGGCTTTCGTCCTCTCTGCCGCTCGACGTGCAGCACGCCTTTCTGCGCACGATCCCCGGGCTCGAACACGTACAGGTGATGCGAAACGCCTACGCCATCGAATACGACTGCGTGGATCCTTTGGCGCTTGACGCGAGCCTTGCCTTTCTCGACCATCCCGGTCTCTTCGGCGCGGGGCAGTTCAACGGCTCCAGCGGGTACGAGGAGGCGGCGGCGCAGGGGCTGATCGCCGGGATCAACGCCGCGCGCCGCTGGCAGGGACTGTCTCCTTTTATTCCGGAGCGCGGCGGCTCCTACATCGGCACGCTGATCGACGATCTGGTAACAAAGGGCTGCAATGAGCCCTACCGCATGATGACCTCGCGCTCTGAGTACCGGCTTGTGCTGCGTCAGGATAACGCCGACCAGCGCCTTACCCCGATCGGTTTCGACATCGGGCTGATCGGAGAGGACCGTCTTCGCCGCTTGCGTGAAAAACAGGCCGCCATCGCGGCGGAGCGGGAACGCGCGGAGCATACCACCCTTGCGCCGGGCGAAGCGCTCAACGCCATGCTTGTTTCACGTGAAACAACGCCCCTTGCGACCGGCGCAAAGCTTGCGGATCTGATCCGCCGGCCGCAGCTGAATTATGAGGCGCTCTCGCCCTTCGATCCCGAACGGCCCGATCTGCCCCCCGAGGTGTTCGAGCAGGTGGAGATCGACCTGAAATATGAGGGATATATCCGCCGGCAGGAGGCGCAGATCGCCGAGATGCGGCGTCTGGAAAAAAAAGCGCTGCCGCCGGATCTGGATTACGCGTCGATCGTCAACCTGAGGATCGAGGCGCGCGAAAAACTAAGCCGGATCCGCCCGGGAAACATCGG
>CADBOC010000118.1 GCA_902796175.1 Oscillospiraceae bacterium
AAAGAAGACGGCGAAAGGGGGAAACATCGCTATATAAACAGATTCCTCCGCCCCGACGACCTCACGGGCGGTTTTTTTTGTTGCAGTTCAATATCAGAACCGCCGTTGATTTTACTGTGCACGTCGGGCTCTTTCCGGGGGATGGACAGGGGAATCATGAAACCGGAAGTCCGCAAATGTTAACATTTTGTAAACAATCGGCGTTTTTGAACCAGATAGTACCCAGGTATACGATCATAAATACAGGGCGGAGAACGGCGCGATCCCCATGCGCCGGGATCATCCCATCGATCATTCAGACAAAGGAGAAAACACATGGAACAGAACTCAAGAACAAAGCTGACGAACACGCAGGAAAACCTCGTCGCAGGCGCGGCCGCCGTTGTTACAGCGGCGCTGCTGCTGATCTTTGTCGGCTGGCCCCGGATCAGATACTGGTTTTCCACACCGATCGTATGGAACGACCCCGATTATATCACGGTGAAAGCGGTCGACATGAAAGAGCGCGCCGATACCATTGACCTTCAGATCAACGTTATCAACGCCTCCTCTCAACAGATCACAAGCTATAAGCTGGATATCGTCTGCGATTCCGCGGTCTATTCGTTCGGCAGCGTTTTCGGCTGGGGGGACGGACATATCCTTTCAGAAGAGATCACCGTGCGTAAGGAGGGATACAACGCGGCGTTTTTCAAGGCGCTGTCCGGTAAAGCCGTGAAGGATCTCGCGCTGGAGATTCACGTTCGTTCTCTTTATAACAAGGACGAGAAGATCGTGAAGCAGTCGGGGCTTATGAAGATCATCCTACTGGCGGCGCTCTCCCTGGCAAGCGGTCTGTTGGCGGCAAACATCAAAAATCAGTGGCTGCGTTTGCTGCTGAAGCTGCTTTCTATCCCGTCGCTGGCGCTGTTGATCGTGCTGATGGCCTTTGTATCGTCCTCCGGCGGCAGCAAGGAAAAAGGACGCAGCGCAGCCGACGAGGGCGCGCGCAGACGCGCCGCGGAAAATTATAAACGGCAGGCGGGCTACAAGGCGGGCGCGAAGATGACCGGGCGGCCGCAGGACGCGGCGCGGGCGCAGGGGCAGATGGATAGATCGTTCGCTGATATGATCGCCGCGAACGACTCGCAGGCGAAAAAGGAATACCAGAGGTGGGCGCAGCATAAGGCAAACGCCGAAATGCGCGGCAATCAGCAAGACGCCGCCTTTGCGCAGCGCCGGATGGACCGGTATATGGCGGAAATGCTGCAGGGCAAATGACGCCATGCCCAGAAAAAGACCGTTGAAAGCGGTATGGATCGGATCATAAGGAGGCGGTATGATGACCTGCGTAATGAGCGACCTGCACGGGTGTTACGGCAAGTACGCAAAGATGCTGAAAAAGATCGGCTTCGGTGAGGGCGATACGCTGTATATCCTCGGCGACGTGATCGACCGGGGCCCGGACGGGATCAGGATCCTTCTGGATATGATGGGCAGAAAAAACGTGATCCCCATCATCGGGAATCACGAATCGCTGGCGCTGTCGAGCCTGAAGCTGATTCGGGACGGCGCCTCCGAAGCCGAGCTCTGCAACAAGCGCCGGTATCGGCTGTGGATGCTCTCCGACGGCGGGGCAACCGCGGCGGCGTTCCGGGCGCTGCCGAAAGAAACGCAGACGGCGCTGACGGAATATATCGAGAGCTTTTCGGTGTATGAAGAGATCACGGCGGGCGGGCGGCGCTTCCACCTGTCGCATACCCTGCCGGAATACCGCCCGGGATACGATATCCACGGTGTGACCCTGCCGGAATTCCTCTGGGGCGAGCCGGATTACGAAACCGCGTACGCGCCGGATATGCTTTTTGTTACCGGGCACACGCCCACCCATGTGATCGACCCCGCTTTTTTCGGGAAGATCTGGTATGGAAACAACCACATCGGGATCGACTGCGCCGCCGCATGGGGCGGACGCCTCGGCTGCCTCAGCCTTGAGACGATGGAAGAATACTACGTTTGACGGAGGAAAAGAAAATGGATCTTTACCGTTTTGTCGATTCTGAGGCGGTCCGCCGGCATCTGGAGAGCGTCGGCTGGCAGCCGGACGCGGCGCAGGCAGCCCGGCTGGTGCTGAAAAACGAAACCGTACCGCTTTATGAAAAGCTGGAAATTCTGCGGCAGATCACCGAGACCCTGCCGGACGTTCTTCTGGGGCTTGATTCCTTTGTGGAAAACGGCGAAACGCTGCACGACTGCCTTTCGGCGTACGTACAGGATGAAGAGGCGCTGCTGGCTTCGTTCCCCGGCGGGGAAAACGCTGCGTTTTTTGCGGAAGGAAGGTTCGGAGAAAACAGACGCGCGCGTTGTTGCGTCATGGGAACGGACCTTGAAGACTGTCTGAAAAAGGCGCTCGACGGCGTTCCGGACGACCGGCGTGCTTCATGGCGCGTTCGCGTGAGGAAGTTTGACGGCAATAACCGATACGTCTTCAGCGTGACGTTCAACGCAGACCGCCAGCCGATCGGCAGAAGCGGCGTACCCAACCGGAAAGCGGATGAGATCAGAGAGCTGCTCCGGGAGCCGCTCACGCTGCCGCATCCCTTCCGCCGGTTCGATCTGGTGTGGCTGCCCCGGGTGAAGGATGCGTATTGCATGCTCTGCAAGCGCCCCATTCTTCTGGAACGCCTGCCCGATCCGGCGGGTGCGGCGCCGTACCGCCACCGGGACGCCGCGGGCTATTTGATCGGGGTCGGCGGCGCGCTCGAATACGTATCGGCCCTCCCGCTTACGGACCTGGAATTCCTGCCGGCCGGCATGGGCGGGCAGGAGTCGGATATCTTATCGCGTCTGCGCCGGTATCTTTCGGGGCAAACCGGGCTCAGCAGCTTTGCGAACAGCTTTGCGGCGTTCTGTATGCGCGAGGCTGCCGCATACGTCCGGGAGGCAGATCCGGCGCCGGACGAACCCATAGCCCCCGTACCGCCTGTGAGCGCGATCCGCGTCGGCGAAGACGATCTGCCGTTCTGACGGGGGGCCCGCAACGGGCAAATGAGGCGCTTCCCCGTCTGATAGAAGAGTGTTCTGTCGAAAGAAAAGCCTTTCCAACGGAAAATCGGAAAGGCTTTTGGTATGCAGGGATTTTTTTTACGCTCAGCACACGATCCCTTTTTGGAATCGGTCGATCATACGCTGCAGCGTTTTCAGCGGGTCCAAAAGCCACTGAAGGATCTTTGTGAACCTTGTGAGCAGATCGGTTTTTGCGCCCTGACGTGGGGTAAAGCGGATCTCGTCCATGCTGATCGCGGCGTCGTCCCCTTTGAAGCAGAAGCTGATCCCGGTGACGTGTTGAAGCGCGCTGCCTCCGTCAAGCGGCAGGCCCAGCAGCGAGTCCCCGGCGTAGACCGTATTCAGGTCAAAGCATATCCTGTGCCACGCTCCGTCAGCGGGGATCAGGTACGTCGTATCGTTTGTACCTGCGACGACGGGCGTGCGCAGAAAGAACCACGCGGTCTGCAGGCGAAGGCCCTCGAGCGTAACGGGGACGTCGCCGTCGTTTCGGACCATGACCGAAACGGAGGCGTAATTCCGGAAGTCGTCGTTCAGATCCGTCAGCACGAAGTTCTTTTTTTCGGGCTTGATCGCCGTGAGCGGCGCAACGGAAAAACGGCCGTCGCCGCGTATCTTCAGACCGCCCGCGCCGGCGTACGCGGCCTCCGGCGAGATCTCGGCGGAGGCGTTTTTCGCCGTCCATGTGTCATAAAAGGCGTTATAGGAGGTGTTGCTGAGCGAATGCCAGCTTTGCGCCTCCTCGCATTCTGTCCACGCGTTATTCTGATAACTGACCGTGAGCGTTGCTCTGTCGAGCAGGAACGGCGAGACCGGCAGCGTTTTTTCTCCGTTTTCGGAGGCGTATAGGTTCGCCGTGTCGCTCGTGATCGCAAAGGCGTAGGCGGCGCTCGAGGGCGAAGGGACCTCGTCGGCGTGGATGAATACCGTATCGTTGCCGGTTATTTCGGCGTCGGCGCGGACGTACACGCCGTTTTCGCCCGCAACGGAAAAGCCGCGCAGATGATCGCCGCCGCAGACGAGCCCGTCGCCGGTATCGCGCAGCGTGACGGCGATCCCGCCGTCTTTGATCTCATAGCGTTCGACCGTCGGCAGCGTATGGGCGCCCGGTTTGCCGTAGACAAGGCGCTCGGCGGCGAAGGACATACGTTCGCCGATCGGTTTTTTTGTCTCGGGGTGGATCGATCCCGCCGCTTCCAGATAGGTTGCGGGGTAGTCGTAAGAGGTGACAAGCGCCCGCGAATCGGGTCTTGCCTGCTGCATATCCGCGAACGCGACGTTGCGCAGCGTATTGGCTTCATTGCTGCCGTAATGGTAAGAGGCGAGCTGCGTCCAGATCAGCGGCAGCTTATCGCTGCGGCCGAACAGCGCCGAATAGCTGTCCTGCATCAGATCCATCGCCTCGGCGTATTCCGCGTCCGTCCAGCCGATATCCGTTTCGCCCTGGTACCAGAGCATGCCGGCATACCGGAAATGGCGCAGGGCGTAGATCTTTTTGTTGTACTGGGTGGTCATGGTGAAGAAGTTGGAGGGCCCCTGTTCCCCGAAGCCGACGCCCTTTTCCGGCCACGCTTCGGCAGAATAATATTCCCCGTTCTGCTTTGCCCGCGCGGTGATCGCGGGGCTGCTCTCGATCGCCTCCCGCGAAAGCCAAGTCAGAATGGAGCTGCCGCCCAGCGGCACCGCCGCGACGCCGACGGGCACGTTGAGCTTTTTCGCGAGATCCAGCGCGAAGAAATACGAAACGGCGCTGAAACCGTCTGAGCGGGGATCGCCGGCGTTAAACCAGCTGCAGCCGGGGATCTCGTTCTGCGGCAATGCGGGCAGATTGGTTGCCGAGCCGTTGTATTCCACCAGACTCGGGCAGTAAAACAGCCGGATAAAGCGTGTTTCGGCGCTGCCGGATCCGGCCGGGGCGGCGTAGTCCGCCGCCTGCGCGTAGGGGTACTCCATGTTCGACTGCCCGGAGGAGAGCCATACCTCGCCGAACACGACGTTCGAGAGCGTTTGGAACGGCGCGCTGTCCGCCGAGAGCGTCACCGTGTATTCCGTAAACGAGCCGGCAGGGGAGGGGAACGCGACTTCAAAGGTCCCGTTTGCGGCGGCCGCGCTTTCGCCCGACGCGACGACCGAGCCGGAGCCGTCCTTCAGCACGGCTCTGATCCGCGCCCCCGGCTGAGCGGTCCCGGCAAAGACCGCCTCGCCGTTCTGCTGAAAGATCATGCCGTCGGCGTAAACGTTATATAGCCGCGCCGTGGACGCGGCAAATGAGAACGCGGCGGGGAGCGGGCTGAACAGCATTGCCGCTGCCAGCATAACGGATAGGATCTTTTTCATCACAAAACACTCCTTTTATGCAAGTCGTTTTTTTTGTCTTCAGTTTGTCATGGGATCGAAGCGGAGCAGCGCCGAGGAACTGCCCTTAAGCCGCGGCGCGCCGTTTTCATCCCTTGCGGCGGTCGCGTAAAGATCCGGGCAGTCGCTTTCCGCTGCGACCTGAACGCCCGGCTTTTTCAGCTCGTTCCACGCGGACAGCGCGTAAAACCCGGGCCTCAGTTCCGGCTTCATCACCGCCGCGTGCGCGTCTGCCTTTGCGGGACCGAACAGGCCGTTTCACGAAGCCGAAAAGCCGATCTGCACGTCGTAATACATGGCTTTTTCGATCCGGGGCCCCTGTGTTACGGAGAGCGCCTTCACACGTCGCGGATCCTGCAGATACCCGTGCCGGGAGAAAAAGTCCATCGGCAGGTTTCTGTCCCGCACGGCCCGAAGCCATGGTTTCGGCAGCGCGCCGAAGGGGTCCGCAAATGCGCAGCCGCCGACCTTTACGCCGGGATGATCCCGCTATATGATCGGCGCCGCGGCGGCGTAAAGCTCTATGAACCGCTCTCTTGTGCCCGTCCGGCACGGCGCGATATCCGGCTCGTTCCAGATCTCCCGGTAAGCGATCCCCATATGAAAGCCGTTCGCCCGGCCTTCGTTGTAGTGAGAGACGATATGCGAACAGATCCTGCCCCATTTTTCAAAGTCCTTCGGCGGTTGGATATAGAGCTTGATCGGCTGATACTCGATGGCGGAACCCAGCCGGTAATAGGGCTTTGCGCCGGCGTTCACGATCGCTTTGCGGTATTTGACCGTGATATTCAGGAAAACCGGGGGAAGCTTTCTGTTTTCTTTGGTCAGGCGGCTCAATGCATGCAGGCGACCGAATGATCGCGTGTGATAGAAGAGCGTTATTCCGTCGGGCTGAAGCGACAGATCGCTTCTCTGTTCCTGTCAGGGCAGAGCGTTAAGGCCGGATCCGTCAGATCGTAGACCGACGACCATTGGGTGCTGTAGGACCGGCCCTGCGCGTCGGGCGCGGTGCCGGTCAGGGCGACCTTTTGCAGCAGCGCCATCGCTTCCTCGGGCGTTAAAACGCAGCCGTGCTCCGTGAGCGTATCCTTCATGCCGTCGTAGCGGTCCATGCCCTGGGGTTCATAATCGAAAGGCACGTCGCTCAGATAAAAATTGGTCGCGGCAAGAAAACCGTTTTGCGGTTCCACTACCGTCATTTCATTGCCGATATATTCCACTACCACGCTCCTGCCGGCCGCGTCCGCGATCTGAAAATGATAGCAGCCGCCGGCGGAGGCGTGCATATCGTACTGCCGCAGCAGCGCGACCGCTTCTTCCACGTCTGCCGCTTTGTCAAGCAGAACGCGGATGGCGAGCGTCGTATCCACGTCGACCTTTTCCGTATTCTGATCCGTAGCCTCCGCCTGCAGCTGCAGAACGCCGACGGCAAGCCCCTTTTCATTGACGCCGTCCAGGGGGAAATACGGCGCGCCCATGGCGACGACGCGGTTCTTCAGTTTTTTTGGGGTATGATCCCTGCTGTATCCCAGAAAACTGAGATTGACCACGGAAACGGAGCGATAGCCGTCTTTGGGCGCGGTTTTCACAACGGCGAGATCCGTCTCCTGGTTGTCAAGGTTGCGCCCGAACAGGCGGCCGCCGTCCGGCGTTTCGGCGACAAAGGTCGAGCAGGCCAGAGAAGGAACGTCGTAATCGATGTTGACCGGCAGTCCCTTGAGCAGAATGCGGATCAGATATTTCGCAAGCTCGTCCTGCGTTTTGACGCCGCCTTCGTCCAGAAGCTGCTGCAGCTTGTAATCCTCTTTGTAGTCGATGACGTAGATCCCGTTCGTTTCATCGCAATCTATGCTGACGAGCGTCAGGCCGAGTCTGCCGAACAGCGCCGCCGCGGCGCACAGGACCGCCGCAAGCACACAGCAGACGGCGAGGACCGCGATCCGTCTTTTTTTTCTCTTCATGCTTGTTTTCTTCTTTGCGGGTCGAGCCTGTTTATTCCAGCACCGCGCCGTTTGAAACGGGGCCGACGAGCTTCGCGTAGCGGGCAAGCCACCCCTTTTTCACCGGGCATTCGGGGATCTCAAGCGCCGCTCTGCGTTTTTCCAGCTCTTCTTCGCTGACCTGAAGCGTGAGGGTGCGGTTTTTGATGGAATACGAAACGGTATCTCCGTTCTCTGCCAGCGCGATCGCGCCGCCCAGCGCCGCCTCCGGCGAGACATGTCCGATGACGCCGCCCCGGGACAAACCGGAAAAGCGTCCGTCCGTCACAAGGGCGATCTCCTTATCCATTCCCATGCCGCACATCAGAGCCGTGAGCATCAGCATCTCCTGCATGCCGGGGCCGCCCCTGGGGCCTTCGTAACGCAGCACCACCACGTCGCCGGGCACGATGTCGCCGAAAAT
>CADBOC010000119.1 GCA_902796175.1 Oscillospiraceae bacterium
AAATCTCTGTGGAGCATCCGTTACGCGCTGCAGATCCTGCCCGCGTGCCTGCTGGGCCTTGCGCTCGTTCTGTTCTTCGCCACCTGTTTTTACCGCGTGGAGCCCTACCAGCAGGCGGTCGTCTACCGTCTCGGCAGGCTGGACGGCGGCAGCGTCGTGCAGCCGGGGCTGCATCTCAAGCTCCCGTGGCCGGTCGATAAGGCCGAGATCTACGACGTGCGGCGGGTAAAGGAGCTTTCCGTCGGGTATGAGGACAGCACCTCCATGGATAACCTCTGGACCCAGTCGCACGCCGGCGAGGAGTATAAACTGCTGCTCGGCGACGGCAACGAGCTGGTCTCCGTCAACGTGAAGATATCGTATGTGATCGACGATCTGCTCGCCTACGTAACAAAGTACGCGTCGCCCGAGCGGGTGCTGTCGGCGAAGGCCTATGAGCTGATCCTGCATAAAACGGTACAGTCAAATCTTGATACGATCCTGAGCGTAGACCGCTCCGGTTTATCGGAAGAACTCTGCGGCGCGCTGAACGATTTCTGTAAAGAGGCGGGCTTCGGCCTGCATGTGAACGTGGTCGAGCTGCAGAGCATCCACCCGCCCATAGACATAGCGGACGTTTATCAGGGGGTCGTGAGCGCGTCGGTACAAAAACAGACGCTGATCACGAACGCCGAAGCCAAGGCCGCGGAAAAGCTTTCGGGGGCGGAGCAGGAGGCGGATTACGCCGTGCTCACGGCGAAAAAGGAACAGACGCAGCGCGTATCGGACGCGCGCTACGAGATCGACGGCTTTCTTGCCGCGGCCGAGGCGTACCGCGCCCATCCGAACGCCGTCCGCCTTTCCAAGTTCCTCGATACCTTTGAGACCGCCGTCGCGGGGAAAAAGCTCTATGTGTTTATCGGCGACCACAATATGTCTGATTACATCGTGAATTCCGCCCACGGTACGAAGCTCTTCAGCGAATCCGAGCTTCTCACCGGGACCGAAGAGGGCTAAGGAGGCGTATGATATGAAAAAATGGATCAAATGGGTGTTCGCGGCCCTCGCCGCCGTGATCGTCTTTGTATATGGGTTCTGCTTTACGGTGCGCGAGGGCTCAAGCGCCATTGTGTCGCGCTTCGGTCAGGTGCGCAAGGTCTGCACCGAAGCGGGCTTTTACCTCAAGCTGCCTTCCCCCTTTGAAAAGGTAGTCACCTTTGATTCACGCAGCCAGTACATGGATTCCGGTTACACCGAGACCCTGACGAACGACAAAAAGAATATCATTCTGCAGACCTATCTCATCTGGCACATCGAGGATCCGCTGCGCTTTTACACCAGCATCGGCGAGGCGGCGAACGCCGCGACCTATCTCAACGATCTGACCGCGAACGTGAAAAACGGCGTGATGGGCAGCTATGAGCTTTCCTCACTCGTTTCAACGGATCTTGATAACCTGCGCATTTCTGAGATCACCGAAAAAATGCAGCAGCTCATCGCCGAAAAGGCGCTCTCTGATTACGGCATCAAGGTGGAATCCGTGCGCCTGAAACGCATCGCCCTGCCGGAGGATAACCTGCAGAGCGTGCTGGATCAGATGATCGCGGACCGTGAAAAACAGGTCACGAAGCTCCTCTCAGAGGGCAAGCGCGACGCGGCGAAAATCATCAGCGAAGCGGACGCCAAGGCGGCGGAGCTGGTCGCCAAAGGCAAGCTCGAGGCGGCCGAGATCAACGCCGAGACCGAGCGTAAGATCGCCGAGATCTACGGCGAGGCCTACGACGCGAACGCCGAGCTCTTCGTCTATCTCAAAAAGCTGATCGCGCTCGAGAATTCCGTTTCCGCCGACACGGTGCTGATCATGAACGCGGATGATTCGCCGTTCGATATCCTGAACGGCGGCTGAGGCGTTTTTCCGCCGAAAAGAAGACCGGCCCCGTTGGGGACCGTGTAATGGGGGTTGCGATGAAAGAAAAAACACTCGCGCTGTTTGAAACGATGCTCGATTCCGCGGTGCGGTACCTGAAATGGATCGTGATCGCCGCCGCCGCGATCATCCTTCTGACAGGCGTATACAAGGTGGATTCCAACGAGGTGGCCGTAGTGCTGCGCTTCGGCGCGCTCACGGGTACGGCGGGGGAGAACCAGATCAAGGGGCCGGGGCTCCACTTCTGCCTGCCGAATTTTATAGACGAGGTCGTGCGCGTGCCGGTGGAAAGCGTACAGGAGCTCACCGTTTCCACGCTTTACGGCACCGGCGATACGCTGGGCGGGCAGGTGCAGAACACCGGTTATGTTCTGACCGGCGATTCCAATATCGTGCGTATGCGCATCGCCGTAAAGTATAAGATCAGCGATCCGGTGCGCTACGCGCTGGGCGTGGCCGACATAAAAGGGACGATCACCGGGATCGTGAGCAGCGAGATGACGGCGCTGATCGCCGGCACGGGCGTAGACGACGTGCTGACGACCGAAAAGAATACGCTCTCAACGCGCTGCATGGCAAACGCCCAGGCGTTGTTCGACAGCCTTCGCGTCGGCGTTACGCTGCTTAACATCGAGCTTACGGATATCACCCCGCCGGGGGAGGCGACGCAGGCGTTCAACGACGCGACCACGGCCTCCGTCCGCAAGCAGACGCTGATCCAGCAGGCGAACGACTACCGCGAATCCGCGCTGCCGGCGGCAGAAGCCGA
>CADBOC010000120.1 GCA_902796175.1 Oscillospiraceae bacterium
CCGACGCCGCTGACGGTCAGGGTCCCGGCGCTGTCAAGCGTCCAGGTGAGATGGGGACCGCAGACGCCGGACTCGACGACAGCCGCGCCGAAGGCGGTGACGGGGAACAGACTGATGGCCAGCAGCAGTGTCAGCACGAGGGAAAACATTTTCCTGAAACGCATTTTCATGAAAAAACCTCCTGTTGTTGTTCTATCACAAATCTTTTACAGATATTGTTCCAGTTCCTGTTTCACCGCGAGACGGTCCTGCTTATACTGCGACCGGACGCCGTCGGCATAGGAAACGAAGGCGCGGCAGAGCTCCGGATGGGATAAGCGAAATGCAAGCGCCGGAGGTGAGAGCCGCACGACGGAGACGGTGCCGTCGGAAATCAGCACCCGCAGCGCCGGGAAAACGGGCTCCGGCAGCGGGAAGAAGCGGTACTGCGGATACGCCTCCGACAGGGCGAGCACGTTTTTCACGTGGGCGGCAAAGTCTTCCGGCGTGTAAGCGACGGAAAGCCCCGGCAGATCCATGGGGACGGAGCCGTTTTGCAGCGCCTCACGGGACGGCAGCGGGATAAATTCATGTAAAAAGCCCTTTTGCGCTATGCGTGTCAGTACGTATTTGCGCTCCCTGCGCAGAGACAGCAGGCGCACCCGCGTATCATCATCCGCTCCGGCGCGGTTCAATGCGGAGAGGAGCGTTTCTTCCGGCATGGTGGCGAGGGAGAGCGTATTGCCGAGGACCGTCAGACTTGTGATCGTATCCTTACCGAAGCGACCTGCCCCCGCCGCCGGTTCCATGTGCGCCAGCTCCCCGGCGTTTTCCAGCATAGCCCGGAAGATCGTTTCCTGCGCCGCCAGCACGGCGGGCTGTGTATCGTACCGGTAAAGCCCGTCTGCGTCTTCCGCTCCGCGGACGTTTGCGCCGGAAATACAGGCAAAGCCCGGACAGAGGAAGAGCGTCCCGGAAAACAGCCCCCGGTTCGGGACTTTGTTATAATAGGAGCGGATCATACCGGAGGGATAGAGCGGCAGCCAGCTGCGGATCGCGTCGGCCATTTCACTGAGATCGCGGTCGATATTGTGGATGATGCGGATCTGCGTGCCGCCGGTCACGACCAGCGCCATCAGCGTGCCCCACTGCGCCCGGAAAAAGGGATCCGCCACCATCCATTCTATATTCTGATCGGAATACAGCAGCAGATTATCCGGTTTTCTCTGCACAACGCCGCCGAGAAAGCGCAGCACCGCGCGGCGCAGCCCCGCCTGACCGAAATAAGACGGTTCGTTTTCGGCAAGGACGTCCGCTGGGGCAGCCTCACCAAAGGACAGCGGCAGCTTTTTCACTTCGGTAATCGAACCGATGTGATCCAGCATCCCCATGACCAGCGGGATGGGATCCTCCGGCGCTATATCAAACAGCCAATTCCGGAACGCCGACAGGTCGGCGTCCACCGGCGACAGCGCCGAATCCGGGAGCTTCATCAGGGCGGCGAGCTCCGTCGTAAGGTTTCGATCACACACCTGCTCCAATAGGATGCTGCAAAGGCTGTCCGCCATGCGATGGTTTGCAACAGGCGACCGAAGACCGCTCCGAAAGCGGCTGATATAAGAGGAATCCACGTGCAGAAGCTTGCCGAGCCTTGCGTTGGAAAGCCCGGTCAGTTCCATCACGGCGTTCAGCCTCTGACCGAAAACACTGTTCTTTTGCTGTTTTTCGGCGGTTTTCTCCGCGGCCTTTTTATCAGTTTCGCCCTCAAACAGCCACCGCATCAAAGCCTCACGGATCTGTTCGCCGGAGGACGCGTCTGCGCAGGGAACGGTTAGCAGCAAAAGATCCGTTTTTCCCGCGTCGTCGGCGTAGGTATACAGCGCCTCCACGATCCGCAGCGCGCTTTTTCCATCGCGCTGCGGTACGCGCACGCCTTTACGGAACCGATCGATATTGGACCGGTCGCAACCCATATGCTTTGCCAGTGAAGGCGAGGATATCTCCAGCGCCGCCATAAGCGTATTCAGCCGTTCGGTAAACATTTGAATCTGCCGCCTTCTTATTTCTCTTTTACCAATGTAACATAAACGAATACAAATTACAATAACTGACGCGCAATTGTCATTGACATAACTGATGTCAATATGTATTATCTTCGTGTCGTTTTGAGGATTGTTTTTTTGCATGATCTGTCATGGAAAAAGAACATAAGTATCGATCTGTTAGCATCGCAATCCCTCTCCTTTCGACTTTTTTCAAGCGAGCCATTTTTTTTGGATCTTTTTACCGTCTCAAGAGGCGGGGTTATCGGCGATTTCCCTTTTCTTTTTCTGTTTTCGGGGATACGGTCGTTTGCGATGCTGAAAAGGGGAACACCGCCGTTTTTCGTCTTCTGGCGGAATGACGGAGTATTGCTTTTTTGAAAGAATCCCTGTATAATGAGATAAAAGAACGAAAAGGAGTTGAGCCGCTATGTTTCGAATACTGGTTGTGGAGGATTCCGTTGATATCTATAAATCTCTTTCCGTGATTTTGCGTGAGGAGGGGTTTGACGTGACGGTTGCGGACACACAGCGTTCCGCCACGGCGGCGCTGGAAAAAGAAGACGCGGATTTCGATCTGGCGCTGGTGGATCTGTCGTTGCCGGACGGGCATGGC
>CADBOC010000121.1 GCA_902796175.1 Oscillospiraceae bacterium
GCTTCGCCGGGGCGGCTGAGGGCAGCCGCGCTACCGGGACGGCAGCTTTCTGCCTCATGGAACACATCGACAAATCCGGATTTGTGGCGTTATCCCTCCGGCTGTACCGCGATCTCGGCGTAGGTCCATCGGCGGCCGCCTTCGGCGTTCACACAGGTCACCGTCTGCAGGTTCGGCAGCCCTTCGGCATCAGGCAGCGTAAAACGGTAAACGACCGTTCCGTCGGGCGCGTAGGCGTTCGGCACGGGGGAGCCGTCCGTTTCGCTCTTGCCGTAGATCACGCTTTCTCCCTCGGCGGTCAGCGGGACGCCGTTCAGTGAAACGGAAAGGCTGTCCGGATCCGTCAGCGCCTTGTCGAGCCCGATATAAACGCTGACGGCGGCTTTTTCGGGGATGTATCCGGTCTGGATCCCGAGGGGGATCTCTCTGTTTTTCGTGAGCTTCACCGGCAGCGGGCGGTAGGGCTCGTACCCCTTCGGCGCGGTATCCTGCCACGTTACGACGTGGCGGCGGGGCAGCGAGAGGATCTCTTCAAGGCTCCCGCAGGTGTCGTAGACCTCGCGTTCCCGGTCGCCGACCGTACCCGAGGACATGTAGTTGAACAGATAGAGTCCTTCCGCTCCCTCGGTCAGGTACTGCGCGCCGTAGCCGCGCACGACCTCTGCCGTGGCGATGGAGCCCTCCTTCTGGCTGTTTACGAGCGTCTCCACGCCCGCCCAGATCTCCGCGCCGGGGCAGCGCGCCTTCCAGAGCGCGATCGGCATGGCGGAGTCGTTGGTCGAAAAACGCGGCGTTACGGTGATGGAATCGACAAGCCCCTCCCGGCACCACGTTTCGGGGTCGAAGCCGTATACCCGGCACTGGTCGGGGTCGCGCATCAGCCGCGCCGAACGGGCGATCTTATGCCCGTGGATGCGCTCGGCCTCGTCAATGATCGCGTTTGCCTCCCGCATAAAGCCGTTCATGATCTCACAGAGGTCGTCCGCGTCTCCGTGCAGATAGTCGAAGCAGTAGATCTCGCGCATGAAATCGAGCTCCACGCCGTAAACGTCGTATTTCGCGGTCTGCTCGCGCAGGTAATCGAGCATCATTTTTCGCACCTCGGGTACGGCGTAGTTCAGACAGTTGCGGTAGTAGCCGTATTCCTCCCCGATCATCCAGCCGTTTTCACGGGCGGTGTAGAAGAATTCCCCGCGCAGAAGAGACGCGTCGGCGTCCGGGTCGTGGCAGTCGTTCATGCGCAGCGAGAGCCAGGGGCGCAGGCCGAGGTCCCGGCAGGCTTGGAACCAAAGGGCGAAAATATCCTTTTTTTCTTCATTATAAATGGCGTTCAGTCCCCGGTAGGGGCTGTAATCGACCGGGTTTCCGTGCTGTTCGGTCTTGCCGTAATTGTCGCCGCGGAAGGTGAATACCCCGGTCGGCACGTCGGAGCTTTGACAGAAGATGTTGAACATCAGGTCCGTCACGCCCGAATCCGCGTACTGCATGACGTAGGCGTTCATCGCGTCGTCGTCAAAGGTCCCGTTGTCGGCGAGGCTGTTGAGAAAGCCCCACCAGTGTGAATCGTCCAGATTCACGATCAGCTTCTGCCTTTCGGCGGCCATGCCGAGTCCCTCCGTTTCTTCGATTTTGTTGACGAACGGATGATCGTACCGTTCGGGCAGCGTCTGGGAAAGCGCCGCGAAAAAGGCCGGCAGCAGCAGCAGGGCGGTGAGCGCCGGCAGCAGCGCGCGTACGGCTTTTCTTTCGGTCCTCCGCGCGGCGAAGCACGCCGCGGCGGTAAAAAGCAGCGTGAATACGCCCGAAACGATCGCGGCTGCAAGGGGCGCTTCGGCCGCTTTCAGCAGCACGTTGTTCAGCAGAAAGATCCCGCCGAGGGCTGCCGCGACGAATGCGGCGGCTGCGGTCATTCCGGCCGCCGCAGGGCGTGTCTTCTCCTCCCTCGCGGTGAAAACAAGCCCGCCGAACGCCCCGCCCATCAGAACGAGGCTCAGAACGTAAAACGCCGCCTTCCATTCCGGAAACGCCCATACGAAAAGCGCGTTTCCCGCCCCCGCGACGGCGGCCGAGACCGCCGTCTGATACAGTCGTTTTGTTTCAGGATTCCGATTTTCCATGTTCTGTTTCTCCATTCCCGGGGACCTCCGTTGTTTTTTCTGATCGATAATACTCGTGAACAAGGCTCCGAAAGCCCAGCGCCTTGATATCCGCATAGCGCACGTTATACCGCGCCTTGGTTCGCTTGCCCGAGGCCAGCACGCGGATGCAGTCCTCGGCGTAGCGGTCTATTTCGCCCAGGCTCTCGGCCGTTTCGATCGCGGGGAAGAACCAGCGGGCCCAGGTCAGGTCCCGGTGCGTCGGGTTTTCATAGAGCTTTCGGTTGAAAGCCCGCACGAAGGCGAGCGCCGCCTTATCCCCCGGCGCGCCCTTGCGCTTCGCCCATCGCTGCAGAGCGCGGGTCTTGCGGCGCATTTTTGCTTTTATCTTCTGCACCGATACGGGCGAAACGTCAAGTACGCCGTTTTTGCAGGAAAAGCCCAGAAAGACCCAGCCCTCCTCCGGGGTGAAAAACGCTTCCTTTTCCGGGTTTACCGTGAGCCCCAGCGAGAGCAGGCGCGCTTTCAGCGTTTCGGCGTGCGCCGCCGCCTCTTCGGCGGTATCCGCAAAAAGAATGATATCGTCCGAATACCGCGCGTAGCGCACGCCCGCGTTATGGAAATACGCGTCGATATCGCTTAAATACAGGTTCGCGAAAAAACAGGATACGGGCGTGCCCGCCATAATGCCCTTTTGTTCCGTAACGGGCTTTCCCCGGTCGAGCGCCTCCGGCTCCAGCAGCAGGGCGCTTAAAAAGCCCAGCAGCGGGGGATCGTCCGGGATCGCGGCTTTAAGCATCGGCAGCAGCTTTTCCGTCGGTATGGAATTGAAGTAATCGCGTACGTCCGTTTTATAGCCGAACGCGCCGGACCCGGCCTGCCGTCTGAGCGTCCGTACCGCCTCCTTCGCGCCTACACCGGGGCGGAAGGAGTAGAGACAGGGCGAAAACAGCGCGTTGTATTTTCGCAGCAGCAGATAGGTCAGGTGCTTTAAGAACAGGTTCTCGGCGGGCGGATAGGTATAGACCGTCCGCTTTTTGCCTGTGCTCATCTTGCTGATCACGCTTTTTTTCGGCAACGCAAAGCGCACCCCCTGCCGGACGCCGTCGAGCACGGGCAGGTAGGCGGCTTCGTCGATATAGCTTCTCAGCCTTTTCAGTTCATCTTTGGTGGCGAAATGCTCCGCTTTGTAGCGGTAGAACCGCTCCCAGCGGGCTGGGTCCGCCAGCTGATCGAGTAAGGTCATCGTCAAAAAAAGCAAAAAAACAGAAAGAGAAACCGTTAAAGACAGGAAATTCCTGTCTGTACCCGACCGTACGCGGACCGGCTGCCTGCGAAGCCGTGTCAGAAGGGTCCGCGCCGGGCCTGCCGCAGGCGCTGAAAGCGTTCTCTTTCTGTTTTTTTTCGGTTGTTATCTGCCGAGGGCGGCGGCGGTGCGCTCCACGACGTAGCTTCTGGTGTTCCACCAGCCCCAGTGGTCGTGATAAAAACGCAGGTAGGGGATATGCTCCGCTTCGCATATGCGGCGCAGCCGGTTCGAGGCGCTGCGTTCGCTCATCACCTCCACCGTGAGCGCCCGGCCGTCGTCGCCGAAGCGGAAGACCGTTGAGGGCGCGAGTGCCTTGCCCGGTTCGGCTTTTACGGCATACTCCGGAAATGCCGAACGGAATACCTCGCTGAAATACTGCTCATACGCGCCTTCGTAGGTAAAGGAGTTTTCCTCCGCCGGCGGCGCGTCGTAATAGCCGCGGGGGCGGGCGGGCGCCGCGGTCGCGGAAGGCGCAGGGGCGGCGGGGCGCTGCGGCTGCGCGGCGGGCTTTGCGCCGTTCAGCAGGTCGCGCACGGCGGAGCCGAGCTGCCCCTCAAGCTGTTCGCCGAGCGCCTTGCCCTTTTTCTGGAGATCTTCGCCGAGGAATTTTGAAAACAGACCCATGGTTCATTTCTCCTTTTTTCTTTATCGTATCACAGTATGATCAAAAACGCAATATTGTTTTATGAAAAAAGATAGACGAGCGCGCTGAACAGGGAACGGAAAAGATTGAAAAATCGCAGCATCGGCGCAAGCGCCGTCGGCGCGGCGCTCGAAGAGACGGTCTCCGCCTGAACGGCGGCAGTGCCGAGACGCACGTTGCCTGTATACCGGTACAGCACGTTCTCATACTTCGTGATATCGTCCTCATGCAGCGTGATCACGCGAAAACCGTAGGGGCCGGTCTTCGCCATCTCGCAGCCGTAGGTAAAGCCCATCTCAACGCCGTCCCATACGCCGGAAAAGCCCTCCACGTGCTGATGACCGAAGTACGCGCCGATCACGTCGCCGCATTCCTTCCAGGCCGCGAATTCGTAGGAGGTGACGCCCGGCTCCCAGCCGTAGAAGTTATAGCCCCCGGCGATCTCCGTGTTCAGGCGGACCCAGCCGCCCTTCACGCATCTCGCGCCGGTATCGGCGGGGGAGCAGGGCACGAACAGGTTGCCGATATCGGGGGCCTGGATATGCTGAAAGACCATCGCCGGGATGGGCTCGCCGCCGTTTGCCGCCGTCATCTCTTTGGAAGCGGCGCGGTACCAGTCCACCTGTTCGTCGCTGATGCCGCCCCGGAGCGTATCCATCAGCCACACGTTGAAGGCGGGGCCGCCGTTCGCGCCCGAAACGGTCAGGTGGTAATCCACGCCGTCCGCTTCGTCCGCGCTCTCGTCAAAGATCACGCAGTTGTCATAGCGGCTCAGTATTTCGATCCAGTCCGCGCCCGTGAGCCCCACCTTGCGGTCGTTGTTGCCGAGGGCCACGGCGACCGGCACGCCGAAGGGTTCCAGCGTACGCATAACGGCGTCCACCGCCTTTTCTGCGTTGAGGCGGGTCTTTTCCGCGTTGAGCTCTCCGGTGAGGGACGTTACGTTCACGCCCTCGCGGCCGGGTTCGCCGTCTATGCCGAGGTCCCCGACGCGCTTATCCTCCACCAGATCGCCCGAGAGCACGATCAGGTCGGGGTCGGCGGTCTTCACCGCCGTTTTCAGGAGGTTGAGCATATCCCAGGCCGGGAACGCGTCGTCCTGCGGGTCGCTGATCTGCAGAATGCGGAAGGAGCCGTCCTCCCGAAAAGCAAGCTCCGTCTCTTTCGCAGACGCCGGCAGCGCCGCCGAGAGCAGGACGGCCGTTAAGAACAGCGCAAGGAACTTTTTCATGAAAAGACCCCCTTTTTTTCTTATATTATAGCATCCGTTTGCGTAAAAATCAATCTTTATGACCGCCGTACCCTTGCGAAACGGAAAAAAACATGATACAATTAATTGATAAACGAAAAAAGGGGGAAAGCAGATGAAGCTGTACCTGAAGCAAAAGGTGTTTTCCTGGAAAGACCGCTCCGTCGTTACGGACGCGAACGGCGAGCCCCGCTACAACGTCGAGGGCAAGGTGCTCTCGGTGGGCAAAAAACTGACGGTGACGGATCCCGCGGGGGGCGAAGTCGCCTTTATCCGGCAGAAGGTCCTCTCCTTCATGCCCCGCTTTTTTGTGGAGGTGAACGGGACCGAGGTCGCCGAGATCGTGAAAAAGCTCTCGCTGTTCAAACCGAAGTATATGGTGAAAGGCCTTGACTGGTCCGTCTCGGGCGACGTGTTCGGGCACAACTATACGATCGAAGACGCCTCCGGCAGAACGATGGTCGCCATCCACAAAAAATGGATGAGCTGGGGCGACAGCTTTGAGCTGGATATTTCGCCTGAGGCGAACGTCCCCGTCGCGCTGGGCGTTGTGCTCGCCATCGACGCGGTGCTGGATGCGCAGCAGGCGGCGGCGTCCTCTTCTTCTTCTTCATGAGAAAACCGCGCCTTTGCGCCGCCGTCTCGACGGCGCTTTCTCTGCTGTTTCTTCTGCCGCTGCTATCGGGCTGCGGCGCCGAACGGCGGTATTCCCGCGAGTTCTACGGGCTCTTCGATACGGTGATCACCGTCACGGCGGCGGATGCGTCCCCCGCGTCGTTCGACCGGCGCTGCGGGGCGCTTTACGAAGAGCTCTCGGCGTATCACCGGCTGACAGACGCCTATCATACCTACGACGGCGTCGTGAACCTGAAAACGCTCAACGATACGGCGGCCGCCGGCCCCGTTGAAGTCGACGAACGCCTGTTCGGGCTGCTCTCCTTCGGCAAAGAGGCGTACCGGCTGACTGAAGGCAGGGTCAATATATGCATGGGCAGCGTGCTGGCGCTCTGGCATGAAAAACGCGAGGAGGGTCTCGCGGACCCCGCTTCGGCTTCGCTGCCGGAGGAGCCCGCGCTGAAAGAGGCCGCCCGGCACATTTCTCCCGACGCCCTTGTGCTGGATGAAACGGCGAAAACCGTTTTTTACGCGGACGCGCTTCTGAAAGTGGATCTCGGCGCGGTGGCGAAGGGGTACGCGGCGGACGCGGCCGCGGCCTTCGCAAAGGAGAACGGCTGGTCTTCGGCCGTCTTAAGTCTTGGGGGCAACGTGATCGCGTGGGGGGCCCCGCCCGGCGGCGGGCTCTGGCGCGTGGGGGTGGAAAACCCCGACCCCGCCGCGGATCAGCTGCTTGAGACCCTGTCGCTGACGGACCGCACCGTCGTCACCAGCGGCGACTATCAGCGCTATTATACGGTGAACGGAAAGAATTACTGCCACATCATAGACCCCGACTCGCTTTATCCGCCGGCATACTGCCGCGCCGTAACGGTGGTGGACAAAAGCTCCGCCAGGGCGGACGCGCTCTCCACCGCGCTGTTTTTGCTGCCGGTCGAAGCGGGCGAAGAGCTCCTGTCCCGGATAGAGGGCGCTGAGGCGCTCTGGGTGCTCCCGGACGGCGGCGTTCGCGCCACGGCGGGAATGGAACCGTTTTTAGGCGGCTGAACCGCCGCGTGTGAAGAGGGTAACGTGAAATTTACTAAGCTTCGGTCGGGCTTCGCCCGCGCCGGTTCAAAGAAGAAGCAGGGGAGGACCGCATGAAAAAGGGTGATCTTGTTCTGATCCTCGGCCTGCTCGCCGTAATCGGCGCGCTCTTCGCCGTATTCTGGCTGCCGAAAAAAAGCGGCGGCGGCGCGGCGGTGGTCAGAATAGACGGCGAGACCGTGGAAACGCTCGCCCTCGGTACAGACGCCGAAAAACGGTATGAGAGCGCCGACGGCGGTTATAACGTGGTCACGGTAAAGGACGGGCGCGTATCGGTGACGGCGGCGAACTGCCGGGACCGGATCTGCGCGCGTCACCGGCCCGTCTCAAAGAACGGCGAATGCATCGTCTGCCTGCCGCACTGCTTTACGGTGACGGTCGAACAAACAGCCGCCCCGGAGGGCGGCGTGGACGCGGTGGCGTAGCCTATGGAACACAAACACACACAGACCGCGGCGCGGGATCTCGCGACGGTGGGGCTGATGATCGCCCTCGCCTTTACCCTGAGCTGGCTCGAAAGCCTGATCCCGTTCAGCTTCGGCGTGCCCGGCGTAAAGCTCGGGCTGTCGAATCTTGTCGTTGTAACGGCGCTCTACGCGCTGCCGCTCAGAAGATCGTTCCCCGTCGCCCTCGCGCGCATCCTGCTCGCGGGGCTGCTGTTCGGCAACGGCTTCAGCCTGATCTACAGCCTTGCGGGCGGCATGCTCAGCTTTGGTGTGATGCTGCTCTTAAAGCGCGGCGCGTTCTCCCCGGCGGGGGTGAGCGTCGCCGGGGGCGTGAGCCACAACCTCGGGCAGTTCGCCGCCGCGTGCATCCTGCTCGGCACAAACGGACTGTTCTATTACCTGCCGGTGCTGCTGGCTTCGGGCCTTGTTACGGGCCTTCTGATCGGCGGCGTGGCGCTGCCGGTGATCCGCCGCCTGGATCGCGCCGGATTCACTGAAAACGGAAAGGGAGAGGAAAAGAATGGATAAATACGATTCGCTGAGGCTCGGCAATCAGCTCTGTTTTCCGCTGTACGCCGCCTCCCGCGAGGTCATCAAGCAGTACCGCCCCTTTTTGCAGGCGCTGGACCTCACCTATACGCAGTATGTGGTGATGATGGTGCTGTGGGAGGAGAAGCGCATCAACGTAAAGCAGCTCGGGCAGAAGCTCTTTCTCGACAGCGGCACCTTAACGCCGGTGCTCAAAAGCCTTGAACAAAAACGCTATCTCACCCGCCGCCGCTCCCGCGAGGATGAGCGCGTGCTCACGGTGGAGCTCACCCCCGAGGGAGAAGCCCTCCGCGAGCAGGCGGTGGAGGTCCCCGCGAAAATGGCCGGCTGCGTCCGCTTGACGCCGGAGGAAGCGGGCAGCCTCTATACGCTGCTCTATAAGCTGCTGGCGCAGTTTTCGCCGCCGGCGGAAGAGACCTGACCGCCTCCGCGCGGTCTTTTTTTTGTCATTTTGTCAGATGATCCCGGACGGCATCATAAGATTGTTTTCATCAAACGGCAGCACGCGATCTGTCATGCAGATCACGGCTCCGGCTCCTACCTCTCTCCCCGTATTCTTCAGGACCGAAAACGCCTTGATCGCGCTCTTGTCCGGCGACGCGCTTTTCTTGATCTCCACCGGGTGAAGGACGCCGTTTTCCTCAATAATCAGGTCGATCTCCTTCATTTTACTGTCGCGGTAGAAATTGAGATTGACCTTGTTTCTTCCGTATGCGTAATGCCGCAGAAGCTCGGCGACCACGTAATTCTCATAATAATGACCGCTCGCCGCGCCGTTCATCAGTACGTCCCGCGACGTCCAGGATGACAGATAGGCGCAGAAGCCCGTGTCGCAGAAATACAGCTTCGGCGTTTTTGTCAGCCGTTTGAGCTCGTTTGATGCATACGGCTCAAGCAGGAAGATGATCCCCATGGACTGCAGGATCTTTACCCACTCCTTCGCCGTTGCGCCGGATACGCCCGCAGAGACGCCGACGTCGTTATAGTTCACAAGCTGCCCGGTAAACGCCGCGCAAGCGCGCAGGAATTTTCGGAAGCCCTCCGTGTCGGCGATGCCGTAATCGTCTACGGCGTCCCGCATCAGGTAGGTCTCGATATAGGAATTGAAATACTCGCCGAGCTGCTCCCCGTCTTTTTCCTGTACGTCGGGAAGGCCGCCCCGCCAAATGTTTTCAAAGGTTGTGAGTATGTCGTTGGCAGGGAAGCGCGTCTGACGGGCGACAAGCGAGCTCAGCGAAAAATCCAGCTCGTCCGCTCTCTCGACGCCGAGCTTTTCTCTTGTAGACAGACTGTACATTTTCAGGATGCAAAGACGGCCTGCCAGGGAATCCCCCGCTTTTTTCACGAGCTTTTTGCTTTGGGAGCCCGTGAGCCAGAACTGTCCGCGCGCGTCGCTGTTGTCGCAGATGATTTTGATCTCCTCAAAAAGCTCCGGAGCTTTCTGCACCTCGTCGATCAGGATCGGCGGCCGGTAAGTCTGTAAAAACAGCTTCGGCTCTGTTCGCGCAAAATTTCGAAGCTGAGAGTCGTCCATCGTGACGCAGGTCCGGTTTTGCCCCTCCGCCAGATGCTTCAGCATGGTCGATTTGCCGACCTGCCGCGCGCCGACGACCATCACCGCTTTGAAAGCGGAATTCATATGGAGAAATTTTCTTTCCAGATCTCGCTTGATATAATCCATAGTCAGCCTCCAAAACAGAGAAAATCTGAAGTCTATTTTATTTTAACACGAAACGGCTTTTGTTTTCAAGTAGAGGCGGAGGAAAAGATCTGTCAGAATATTTAAAATACTTGCAGCTTCTGTTGTCATTTTAAGAATTTTTTTATTTAACAGGAAACGAGAAGTTTCCTGTTAAATAAAAAACGGGAACCGATTCGTTCTGTGATCGGTTCCTTCTATTTTTCTTCGTTCTTTTTTCGCAGCGTTTCAATGATCATGCGCACCAGACGTATATCGTCTTCCGTGAGCCCCGAACAATCCAGCGACTGATCCTGCCGGATGCCAAGCAGATAATCGGCGGAAATGTGAAACACGTTCGTCAGCTTGACCAGCACCTCCGGGGATGGCGTCCGCTCCTGCAGCTCATAATAGCTGACCACAGATTTCGTCACGTTCAGCCGGTTCGCAAGCTCCGTCTGCGTCATACCCGCCTCTTTTCGCAGGGTTCTCAGTGTTTCTCCAAAGTTGACCATATTCATTCTCCTCGTTGAATATAGTTTATCTGAAGTTTGTATTAAAATGGTGGAATTATAGTATAAATAAGTTGACATTACGGGTTGCTTTTATGATAATCATCTTGTACTCATTCTATATTCGTTATAAATCTATTCATTGAAAATCGGACGATACTGTTGGGAAGAAGGGGGCCGCCTGTGATATTCATTCTTCCTCTCTAAAACGTTATTATCTTTAACCTACTAAGGCTTCCTTTATTTGATTGTTTTGGCGGTGGGAGTAATCCTGCCGCCATTTTCTTAATCGCTCTGCATATACAGAGTTCTTTTTGAAGAAAAATACCACGCTGCGGTTCTGATGCGCAAAAAAAGTCCCCTGAACAGCCGCCGGAGTATTCCGGTCCTGTTCGGGGATTTTTTTGTTGTATTCCGCAATCAGAAACACAAAAGACGGCGGAGGTTTTACGGCATCTTGCCGTTCACCAGCAGGTCCACGCCCTGGCCGATGAGGTAGGGCAGCTCCGCCACGCCGAACACGGCCTGGATCAGGCGGACGAAGGTCCAGAAGATCTCACCGAGGGTGAGAACGGCGTCGCTGACCGGTACGGGGGCTTCGAGTGTCTCGGGAACGGGCAGGGCGCCGGTCTGCTCGTAACGGAATTCGGTGAGCATGGGGTTGTGGTCGGTGTAGCGCTCGCCGTTTTCGCCGGTCATATCGGGCACGGTCTTCGATACGGGCGTTAAGGCGAGGTCTCTGCCGCTGCGGTAGAGGATGCGGTCGAGGTCGTCGCCGGGGGCGTTCGAGAAGGCGGGATCCTCGGGGTCGAGCACATTTCCGCCATAAAGCTCAGCCCAGACGTCCGTAAGACCGGCCGGCTCCAGCAGGTTGCCGGCCATGTCGTCTTTGAGCGCGCGTTTGAATTTGAAGTTGAAGTCGCCCTGCACGATCAGCGCGCGGCCGTCGTTCAGGTTTTCGCTGATAAAGGCGGCGAGCTGGCGGAAGTTGTTCGCCCGCGCCAGAACCGAAAGGATCTCAAAGCCCGCGTCCATATGCACGTTGATCACATGGATGTAAAGGCCGGGCGCGAGCTCCATCAGGCAGTAGATAAAGCCCTTGTTCGAGAGCGCGTCCATGGAGCCCGAGAGCGTGCCGTATTCCACATCCCACTTCACGCGTTTTACGTTGTAGATCGGGTGCGGGGAGAAGACGTTAAGGCCCTGCCCCTGGGCGAGACCGCCGCTGGTATAGGAGCGGAAGGGGTAGTTCGTCATCTCGGCGGCGAGGTATCTGTGGCCGTTGAAGTCCTCCTCGGTGCCGATAAAATCGGCGTCGGCGGCGTTGAGCAGCGCCCCGATCTTCGCGGCGCGGTCGTTGGTCAGGGTAAAGGTCGAGCCCTGAAAACCGCCCACGAGCGGAATGCCCGAAACGTTGTAGGCGAGCATTTTCAGCGTGCCTTCGGCGTGTTCCTCAGCCCCCGCCCCCGAAGCGAGGGGAATGAGCATTAAAAAGCTGAGCAGGATGCAGATCCATTTTTTCATGTCCGGTTCCTCCCTATATCAAAAATGAAATTTGGGGCGTTTGTTGGTCCAGGTCGAGGGGGCCGCCGCCAGCAGCAGCGGGAAGATCTCGAGCCTGCCGAAGAGCATGGCGGCCGTCAGCGTCAGCTTGGAAAGGACGGAAAAATCCGCGTAGCTCGCCATGGGGCCGGCGGCTCCGAAGGCGGGGCCGATGTTGTTGAAGCAGGCCGCGGAGGCGGAGAAGGCGGTCTCCATATCGAAGCGGTCCGCGCTTACGATCAGAAAACAGGTCAGCAGGCAGATCACGTATACGGCAAGGTAGCTGCAGGTGTTGCTGACGACGCTCTCCTCCAGCCGTTTGCCGTCGAGGCGCAGCACGCGCACTGCGCGGGGGTGCAGCATCCTCTGCAGCTCCCGTCTTACGGTCTTGAACAGGATCACGACGCGCGATACTTTCAGGCCGCCCGCGGTGGAACCGGCGCATGCGCCGATGAGCATGAGCAGCAGCAGAACGGTTTTCGAGAGCTGGGGCCAGCGGTCGAAATCCACGGTGGAATAGCCCGTCGTCGTAACGATGGAGGAGACCTGAAAAAAGGCGTTGCGCAGCGTTTCGGAGAAGGTCCTGCCAAGGCTCAGTGTGTTCGCGGTGATGACGCCGGTCGAAAACACGGCGATCGAGAGATAGGTCCAAAGCTCGCTGCTGCGAACGGCGTCGCGCACGCGCCGTACGAGCAGCAGATAATAGAGGTTGAAATTCACGCCGAAGAGCAGCATGAATACGGCGATCACCCACTGCAGGTAGGGGGAGTAGCCGGCGATGGAATCGGGCTTGATGCCGAAGCCGCCTGTGCCCGCCGTGCCCAGCGCGTGAACGACGGAATCAAAGAGCGGCATGCCGCCGATGAGCAGCAGCGCGATCTCGAGCGCCGTCAGGATCATGTAGATGATATAGAGGAGCTTTGCCGTCTCTTTGGCGCGCGGCACCAGCTTGCCTACGATGGGCCCCGGCATTTCGGCGCGCATCAGGTGGATCGGCCGGTCCGACATATTGGTAAAGCTCATGAGAAATACGAGCACGCCCATGCCGCCGAGCCAGTGGGTAAAGCTGCGCCAGAACAGCATGCCGCGCGAGAGGGCCGTCACGTCCTTCAGAATGGAGGCGCCTGTCGTCGTAAAGCCGCTCACCGTTTCAAAGAGCGCGTCCGTAAAGCGCGGGATCTCGCCCGAAAGAAAAAAGGGCAGCGCGCCGCAGACCGAAAGCAGGATCCACGAGATCGCCACGGTCACAAAACCCTCGCGCGCGTAGATCACCCTGTCCCTCGGTTTCGCGAGGAAGGAAAGGGGAACGCTGACGGCTGCGCCCGCGGCGGCGCAGAGCAGAAAACAAAGAGCGCTTTTTTCGCCGTAATACAGAGAGACGCCGGCGGGCAGCAGAAAAAGCACGGATTCTGCCGTCAGGATCCTGAGCGACAGAAAGAGGATCATTCTTCTGTTCATCGCGTCCCTCCTCTATCTCAGGATATCGGAAAGGTCGTTGAGCAGCTTTCCGCCCGCGATCACGATCACGGTATCCCCCGGCAGTATCGCGTCGTCGCCCGTGGGCACCAGCGGCTTTCTCTGGCGCATGATCCCCGCGATCAGAATATGCTCTTTGAGGTGCAGATCCCTGAGCGGTCTGCCCGCGCCGGCAAAATCCGGCGCGGCGATAAAGGTCAGCACCTCGGCCTTTCCGTCCGCCACGTTATAAAGGGATTCGATCTTGCCGCCGCGCGAGTTGCGCAGCGCGCGCACGTAACGGGTGACCTGATCCGCCACCGCCTGCTTGGAGTTGACGATGGTATCGAGCCCCAGCGTTCTGGCGAGCCCCGTGAGCTGCGTTCGGTTGATCTTGGTGATCACCTTCGGCACGTTTACCGATGCGGCGAAGGCGGAAAGCAGGATGTTCTCTTCATCCATGCCGGTCAGCGCCACGAACGCGTCTACGGAGCGTATGCCCTCCTCCAGCAGAAAATCGTGTTCGGCGCCGTCCGCGCACAGCACGTCGCAGTCCGGCAGAAGCTCCGCGATCTGTTCGGCGCGCGCCGGGTCCTGTTCGATGATCTTTACGGAATTGCCGATAAAGTTCAGCCTTTTCGCGAGATAATACGCGGTGCGGCTGCCGCCCAGTATCATGATGCTGCGAGCCTGCTTTTGCAGCAGATGCAGCTGCTTTAAGATGCGCTGGATCTCGGCGGGGGGAGCCGCGAGCGAGATGCGGTCGCCCGTGCGCAGGATAAAGCTGCCGTCCGGTATGTGCAGCTCTTCGCCGCGCTGCACGGTGCAGATCAGGTAGCGGCCCTTTACGCGGCTGCGTACGTCCGCGAGAGAGATGTCGCACAGCGGGGAGTTCTCTTTCAGCTTGAGCTCCACCATCTCGAAAATGCCGTTCGCGAAGGTCTCCACCTTTACAGCGGAGGGCAGCCGCAGAATGTTGAACAGCTCCTTGCTGGCAAGCTGCTCGGGGTTGATGGTCATTGAAAGCTCGAGCTGCTGCTTGATAAAGGATACAGCGGCGCTGTTGTACTCCGTATTTCGGATGCGGGCGATGGTGTGGCGGCTGCCGAGCCTTCTGGCAAAGAGGCAGCCGAGCATGTTCAGCTCGTCGGAGCCCGTAACGGAGATAAAAACGTCCGTTTTGTCAGCGCCCGCTTCGCGCAGCACGTCGGAATCCGCCGTGTTGCCGCACACGCCCATCACGTCGTAGGCGTTTGTGATCTCATTGAGTTTTGTGGCGGAGCTGTCGATCACGGTCACGTTATGCCCTTCCGCGATGAGGCTGTCCAGTATGGCGACGCCGATCTTGCCGCACCCTGCGATCACGATATCCATATTCCCGTCCGGCCGGGATCCGGCCGTCTCTCCCCGTGTTTTTCCGTTTTTGCAGCGCAAAAGACGGTTCAGAGCTGATTATACACCATCACGGCCGGGATTGCCACATATTTTTAAAACTTTTTTTACGGTCAACGCCTTGCTCTTTCCCTGCCGCTGTGTTAGAATCAAACGTAACGCAGGCCGTCCGTTTCGGGAAGGGGAACGCCCGGCCGCAGGATAAAAAGAAGGAGGAAGAGATCATGGTAAAAAAATGTATGGCGCTGCTTCTGGCGGCGGCTTCGGCGTTTGCGCTGTTCTGTTTGCCTGCCCGGGCGGCCGGGCGCGGAGACGCGGACGAAGACGGCGCCGTCACCTCGGCGGACGCGCGTCTGGCGCTGCGCTTTTCTGTGCTGCTTGAGGCGCCGACCGCGTCGCAGCGCACGGCGTGCGACGTGGATGGCGACGGGGACGTCACCGCTTCCGACGCGCGTCTGATCCTTCGCATCGCGGTAGGTCTCAATCGGGATTATTTCACTTCGACGCTCTACAGCGTAGCCCACCGTTACGACGGGCTTACCGCCGATCAGCTGCCGCAGGTGGACCACCTGATCGAGAACGGCTACCGCGCCATCGGAAAGTGGTGCTGCTATTATACGGTGCACGACGTCTTTCGTCCGGCGCTCGCCGCGGCGGGCTATTCCAAAGAACGCATCGATCAGCTGGCGCCCAACAGCTTTACGGGCGAAAAGCTCAACCGCGCGCTTCGCACCGCCACCAGCATCAACATCCCCGCCGTACTGCTTGAAAACAGCGATTCGGTCTATATCCCGTCGATTCTGGCGGATTATTATCTGACCCACCCGCAGTACGCGAAGACCTATACCTTCGGCACCTATTTTGACGACGTGGTGGATCAGCGGCTCCGCTACCCCTCGTCGAACCGAAGCGAATACGTTCCCGAGATCGGCGATATCCTGTTCGCGAGCAACAAGACCAGCACCTACGTGGATGGGTTCCCCACCATCGACCACACGGCGCAGATCATCGCCGTGTACCCCGACGGCAGCTTTCTCTGCACGGACGGCTGCATCAAATTCGACGACAGCGACAAGCCCCGCGTATGCGAACGCGAATACGTCTGGGACGCTTCCCGCGGAATGTATATCTACCGGTATAATTCCGTCGTTCAGGTTCTCATGATCGCGAAGCCGGATCTGTGAGAGAGGGAAAAAAGACGAAAGACGCTCAAAAAAAAGACAAAAGATGAAAGACGCTCAAAAAAAGACGAAAGATGAAAGACGAAATCGGAAAACGCTTCGCGTTTTGAATTTATAAAACGCGAGGGACGGATCCCGGGATCGGGGAACCGTACAAAAAAAACGGAAGTACGCGGATCTGCGTTCTTCCGTTTTTTTCTGTATCACGCCGCCGGCCAGGCCGGCTTTCGATTTTTATTCTTTCATCCCAACCCGTCGGCCAGGCATTCTTTCGTCTTTCGTCTTTTTTATTCAGTCTATGCAGTCGGCCGGGAGTTCTTTCGTCTTTCATCTTTCATCTTTCGTCTTTTTTTCCTCCTCATCCTGCTTCCCGCAGGTTATCGCGGATGAAGCCGGGCACGTTTTCGGGGGCGATGTCGAGTACGACCGAAAATTCATCGTTGATGATCTTTTCGGCGCGGCGAAGGGCGTTTTCATCGATGGCTGCGAGCTTCTTCCGGCTCTCGGCGAGCTCCCTCTGTTTGAGATAGATCGCGCGGATCGTCTGCAGCAGCTCGAGCCGGTCTCCTTTCGCGAACAGATCGGCGTAGTACGCGCCGCGCTCCCTGCTGTCCGAGATCCAGCTGGCTTCACAGCCTGAGAGATCCC
>CADBOC010000122.1 GCA_902796175.1 Oscillospiraceae bacterium
GCCGAACAGCCGGCTCAGCGCCGCCAGCCGTTCGGTCTCGGGCACGGCGGCGTCGTTTTCCCATTTTGAGACGGTCTGCCTTGAAACGCCGACGGCCTCCGCCATTGCCTCCTGCGACATGCCTGCCTGTGTACGGTATGATCTGATCATTTCTCCTCGCGTCATGGATGAGGCTCCTTTCTGTTTGTGGCTTTATTTTACTGCAAATGCCGTGCGCATACAAGCAACCGGGGGGCGTCAAATCAAAAAAACCATGTCAACTTCGGTTGACATGGCGTTTTCTGAGACCAATTACAGTGTTATTCGAGAAAAAACGACAGAAGTCTGGTCTTGAAGTCCTCCGCCTCGTCGTATACGCCGTGGCCGTAGGGCGCGGGATAGAAAAACGAATCGCAGCCGAGCAGGCGGGCGGTCTCTTTCGCGCCGTCGCCGAGCACCGCGTCGTTTTCGGCGCCGAGCACCAGTACGGGGCATGGGATCTCGGCCAGCCTGCCGCGAAAGTCAAAGCCCTCCGCCGCGCCGGCAAGGGCGCAGAAGCGCGCCGCGGCTTTCTCACCCAGCTCCGGTACGGGCGCGCGGCTCAGCAGGCGGGCAAGGGGCGGGGAGAAGAGCTTTTCGTAGAACGAGGCGTACAGCGCGGCGGCGTCCCCCGTTTTTGCAAGCTCCCGCCAGCTCTGGATCACCGAAAAGGAGGAGTCCGTCACAAAGGAGGTGGAGGAGCACAGCGCGAGCCTTCGTACCGTTTTGGGGGAGAGGGCTGTCAGGCACAGGGCGATCATGCCGCCCTGCGAAATGCCCGCGACGTCGGCGTTTTCAACGCCGAGGGTGTTCAGCGCGCCGAGCAGAGACTCCGCCAGCTTTTCGATCGTCGCCTCCCGCGGCGCGGGCACGGGTCTGTCGGGCAGATAGACGGTGTGCGTTTTCGCGAACGGCGTATAAGCGCGTACGACCGCCGGGGCCGTATCCAGAACAGAAGTGACCGAAAGCCCCGGGATCAGCACGAAGGGCCTCTCCCCTTCGCCGAAACGCAGGATCCGTGTTTCGCTGTCTCCGGTTTTTACCGGGAGGATCTCATAGGATGGAAGCATGCTCATACTCCTTTGATTCAGTCCGCTTTTACCGCCTCGTAGCGGTCGATCACCCTTTGCCGGATGATCTTGCGCGTGGAGGTCTTTTCGAATTCCTCAAAGCTGATGAGAAGGTCGTCCACCTTTTTGTAGGCGGGCAGCGTGCGGTTCACCTTGCCCAGCACGTCGTCGCGCACTTTCGCTTCGATCTCTTCGTCCGTTTTGCCCGGGAAGTCGTCGCGGTTGACGTATACGCCCATCACGATCACGGCGCGTCTGCCCGCGGCGAAGGTCTTTTCGCTCTGGAACGCGCAGCCCTCGCGGATGTAGGGGGTGGCGTCCATCACAGAAAACTCGATATCCTCCGGGAACACGTTCTTGCCGTTGTCGAGAATGAGCAGCGTCTTTTTTCTGCCCACCACAAAAAGCTCGCCCTCGGGGGTCGCCCGGCCGTAGTCGCCGGTTTTGAACCAGCCGTTCTCAAAGCTCGCTGCGGTCGCGGCCTCGTCTTTATAATAAGCAGAAAACACGTTGTCGCCGCGGATCCAGATCTCGCCGACGCCGTCGGCGTCCGGCTCATGGATGATGAATTCGCTGCGCGGCACGGCAAAGCCGGCGGAGGTCGGGTCTTTGGCCGCGTCCATGTTCAGCGTGACGGAGGGGGAGGATTCCGTCAGACCGTAGCCGTTATAAACGCGGAAGCCGAAGTCGCCGAGTCCCGTTACGTATTCCTTGCGGCTCGGCGCGCCGCCGCATACGAGCGTCGGGAATTTGTCGCCGAACTTTTTGCGGATCGTTGAGAACAGGATCGGCCGCAGATCCACGCCCTTTTCGCGCAGCCTGTTCGAGAACGCGACGAGCTTATGCAGGATCTCCGCCTTGCCCTGCTCGGCCGCCGCCGCCCATATGCCGTTGTAGATGCCCTCCAGTACCAGCGGCACCGCGTTCATCGCGTCGGGCTTGAAGAGCTGGATGTTCTCAAGGATGTTCTTCAGGCTGTCGTTGACGTAGATCACGGCGTTCATGTAAAAGGCGGTCATGATGTTGCACGAAAGCTCGAATACGTGGTTCATCGGCAGCAGAGAGAATGAGGAATACTCGGTCGGGATCGTTTCGATGATGTTGTCCACGTTCGCGGAAAAGTTTTTGTGCGTCAGAATCACGCCCTTGTTCGCGCCCGTGGTGCCGGAGGTGAACACGATGGCGCAGGGGTCTTCCCCGTTTACGACGGCGTCGCGGTAGGTATGCCGCCCGGCGCCCGTCAGGGTGAAGCCGCGCGAGAGGACCTGCTCCATCGGCAGAACGCCCTCCTGCTGCGGGCAGCGGTTCATACAGATGATCGTCTTGCAGCGGTCGTCGGTTTCGGCGAAGCGGAGCGCGGCGGAAAGATAAGCTCTGGTACAGAACACCGCCTCGCAGTCGGCCTTTGAGCAGAGCTTCGCGATCTCGTCGTCCGTCAGCTCCTTGTCGATGGGTACGGTTACGCCAACGCCCGCCGCGACGGTGAAAAAGGTGAGGAGCCAGTGAAAACAGCTTTCGCCGATGATCGCGATGTGTTTGCCCTTAAGACCCATGTCGAGCAGCGCCTCGCCCAGCGCCTCGCGCTTGAGCGCGAATTCCTTTACGGTGTGCGAGACCACCCGTTTTTCCTTTCCCTTTTTTACCTTTTCCACGACGCAAACGCGGGAGCCGTAGGCGCCCTCCGCGCGCAGAAGCAGATCCTTCAGATCTGTCAGGGGGGTGTCGTTGTGTACCGCGTGGCGAAGCGCGTCCAGCACGGCGGCGTCTTTCTTTTTCATTTGGTGATCCTCCGTTTTTGTTATTTCGTTCCGGTCAATCATAATGAGTATAGCACATTCCGCCGACAAATGCAATATCCGCGTGATGGGCGTAAATGCGTATAATGGTTGAAAAACAGCAAAAATTTATCGTAAAACGATAAATTTATATTGACAAACAGAAACAGCTATGTTATACTTCAGCCAAACAAAGGAATGGGAGGCGGTTTCTCTTGAAAAAAACGCGCGTCAGCGCAGGCATATCGCTTGCGATCTGCATCGCAAGCGCGGCGCTGCTGCTTGTCTGGCTCTTTACCTTTCCCTCATTTTTCCGATGGTTCTATTTCGATTACCATATGCTGGATCAGACGGCACTCTCCGCGCAGAAAGCCGTGCAGACAGTCGTACGCTGTTTTTACTTCTCGGCGCCCTTCGCGGCGGCGGCGCTCGGCATGCTGATCTCCCTGCTGGTCAATATCCTGCGCGGCAGGGTGTTTGTCGCCCCGAACGTCGCGTTTCTGCGATGGGTATCCTGGTGCTGTTGGGCGGTTTTTATACCCTGCTTCGCCTTCGGGCTGAGGTATCTGCCGCTGATGATCATCGCCTTCGCCATGGGGGTGGTCGGAACGCTGCTGCGCGTCGTAAAAAACATTATGCAGGCCGCCGTCGCGCTTCAGGAAGAGAACAGCCTCACGGTGTGAAAGGGGTACGGTCGTGATCATTGTGAATCTGGACGTCATGCTTTCCCGGCGCAAGATGAGCTCCGGGGAGCTTGCGGAAAAAATCGGGATCACGCAGGCGAATCTGTCGATCCTGAAAACGGGCAAGGCGAAGGCGATCCGTTTTTCGACGCTGGACGCGATCTGCCGGGCGCTGGATTGCCAGCCCGCCGACATTTTGGAATACAGGGAGGAAAAGAATGATGCATGAACCCTTTGACGCAGCCGCGCCCGCCGCGGGCGGATCGGCCCCTGTCCCCGCGCCGCCCTTTCATAAGCCGACGCAAAAGCTTTACGAAGTCCGCCGCGCGGAGCTGCTGCTGGCCGCCGTCTCGCTGCCGCTCATGTTTTTCGCCGTGCTCTCGTTCTGGGCGGGCTTCCGGTTCGGCTTTACGGCTGCCTATCTGCTTGTCTTCGCCGTGCTTACGGCGTATCTCTGCCGGGGGGCGAAAAGACCCGGCGCGTTTTCTCTGATCTCGGGGATCCTCGGCCCGGCGCTGGGCTGCGTCTATCTCTGTTCGGATAACGGCGCCGTTTTGTTCCTTGCCGTTCCGCTGCTCGCGGCGCTGACCTCGGCCTTTATGGCGGGGCTGGCCGGCAGAAAAATGCCGGATGGGGATCTCGGCCCCGCCGCCTTCGCGGCTGAGCCCTTTGCCGAGGCCGTTGCCGCGGCGCCGAGGAGCGTGCGCAGCGTCTTTTCCGCCAAAGGCAAACGCGGCGCGCGCGTCGGCAAGGCGGCGCTCGGCGTTCTGGCGGCCCTGCCCGTATTTATTGCCGTTATGGCTCTGCTGAAACGCTCGGACGCCGCGTTCGAGGGGCTGATCGGGAAAATAATCTCTGAACCGGCGCTCCGCGCCGCTCAGCTCGTGCTGGCGCTGCTGCTCACCCCGCTGCTGCTCGGCTACGCCTTTTCTCTGAAGCAGGATGACCGTCCCGAGCGGCTGAAAAAAGAGGGGAAGGGTATCGAGACGCTCACGCTCGTCTCCGGCATGGCGCTGCTGTGCGCGGCGTATCTGTTGTACCTGTTTTCGCAGCTTGCCTATTTTTTCAGCGGTTTTATGGGCATTCTTCCGCCCGACGCGGGCCTTTCCACCGCAGAATACGCGAGAAGGGGCTTTTTTGAGCTCTGCGTCATCGCGGCGATCAACTTTGCCGTTCTCTTCTTTGTGCTGCTCTTTTCGAGAAAGAAAGAGGGAAAACTGCCCGTTGCGCTGCGGGTTCCCGCCGTTTTCATCGTGTGCTTCAGTCTGCTGCTGATCTGCGTCGCGATCTCAAAGCTGCTGCTCTATATCCGCACCTACGGGCTTACGACGCTCCGGCTCGGCACGGCAAGCTTCGCGATTTTTCTTGCCGTCGTATTCCTCGCTCTGGGGCTGCGGCTGTTCATCCCCCGCGTGAAGGTGCTTTCGGTCGCGCTGCCTGCCGCCGCCTGCGTGCTGCTGGCGCTGGGGTTTGCCGATATGAACCGCGCAGCGGCGACCTATAATTATAACCGTTACGTCGAAAACGGCGTCGGGGAGCTGGATATCGAATACTTCGGTTCTCTCGGCGGCTCCGGCATGGAAGTGCTCGTCCGTCTGGCGGACGACGGCAACGCCGAAGTCCGCGAGGAGGCGCGCCGGACGCTCTGGTATGCGCTTTCCGATTATTACATCGTGGACGTAGAGTGGAGCGGCGACAAGGCCGTGAAGGCGGCGCTCGGCGAAAAACGGGAAACGGGCCTGCTTTCGTACTGCGTTCCCCGGGCGCGCGCGTACCGGGCCATCGGGGACTTTCTTGATTCTCACCCCTCTTATCTGCTTGATATGGCGAAGAAAGAAGACTTTCCTGTCTGGGCAGAGGATTGGTGAGCCGCGCGTCTCTCTTTTGAAAAAGGAACGCCTCTGCCCTTGACGGCGGGGGCGTTCTCCGTTATAATGAAGAAAAAAGACGGAGGGATCGCACATGGGCGTATACAGTGCGGCGGCAGGGTATGTACGGGAGCTGTTTACCAATGAATCTCTTTCGGTAAAGGATCAGCTCGGCTATTCCGCCGGCATTTTCGGCAACTGCATGGGGCAGGACAGCGTCGGCACCTACGGCGATAAGTTCGAACGCGACTTTGTGGGCATCAACCACCGCAGCATGCTTTTGAAGGACGTCGTCTCCAAGGGCATCGGGTTCGTGCTGCCGCCCTTTATCGGCAGGTGGTACGATACCTCCGCAAAGGGAAAGCGCAGTCACATACGTTCGGCGCTGAACGTCGCGCCGATCCCCTTCGCGCTGTTCTCCACACTTCTCTTCGTGGTGCCGAGCAGCTCCGCGGTGTTCAACTTTTTCTGGACCTTTGTCTGCGGGCTGCTGTTTACGGTGGCGGATACCTTTTACGATATGGCGATGGAAGCGCTGGGCCTCAAGCTCTGCCGCGCGCCGGAGGACCGTAAAAATTTCTTCTCACTGACCTCTCTCGCCTCGTCGCTCGGCTCCATGCTGCCCGGCTGGCTCATTCCCATCATCGTCGGCAGAACGGATTCCGCCGACGAGAAGCAGATGCGCTATTTTATCGTGGCGCTGGTGTTCTGCGTGATCGGCACGCTTACGATGTATCTGCCCACCTTTACGCTCAGGGGCAGGGTGGACGACTGTATCCGTCAGCTTGAACGGCAGCAGACCGAAAACAAAGAGGAGCGGGTATCGTGGAACCGCGAGACGCTGCTTGCCATTCTGCACAACCGCCCCTTCCTCGTAATGCAGGCGTCGCGATATTTCGAGATGATACGGCAGATCACCTATAAGCTTTTGCCCTATCTCTACGACGACGTTCTGGGACACCTCGGTATGAAGGCGATTGTCGATATGATCAGCGGGTCGCTGGCCTATGTGGGTGTGGCGCTGGTGCCGAAGCTCGGCGAGCGGCTCTCGGCGCGCTCCATCATGATCGGCGGATACAGCTATACCGGCTTCTTCTACGTGATCATGAGTCTGTTCAATCTCCGCTTCGATCTCGGCAGGCTCCGCAAATTCCGCTGGGTGATCGGCGCGTGCATCGGTCTTGCGGGTATGCCCAATTACGCGCAGAGCGCCGCCAAAAAGATCATCACGGCCGATTCCACGGATTACATGGAGTGGTACGGCTACAAGCACTTCGGTACGCCCGTGCGCAGCGACGGCCTTCTGAGCGCCGCCGGCAATGTGAACACCAAGGTGATCGATATTCTGAGCGCCGTGCTGTACAACGGCCTCTTCGGCGTGATCGGCTATAAGGAGAAGGATCTCACGACGGGCGAAGCCGCCGTGCAGAGCGACAGAACGCTCCGCGGCCTGTTTTTGATGACGACGCTCTGCGGTCTGATTGGCAACGCCCTCGCGGCGCTCACGTTCTTCTTCGATACGCACACCGGCGCCCGCAAGCAGGCGCTGCTCGAGGAACTCAAGACCTGCCGCCTGCAGCGAGGGGGCGGCGATATGCAATTCGGCGACGGGAACGACGGAAAAAATCAGGCGCTGAAATAAAAGAACGACAAAAGGACCGCCGGGGGGAAATGGCGGTCCTTTTGCCGATAGGGATAAAAAAGATAGGGGAAGCTGGTTAAAACGGGGCTCAGGCGACCCGGTCCCCGGCGGTCCTCTTGCCGGGGAGCACGGGTCTGTAAACCGCCGCGCGGTTCTGCCTGCGGTGCTGTTTCGCGGCGCGGTTCGCTTTGATCGCCCTGAATGCCGAGGCGATCTGCTTCGCGGCGCGGCGTTCGAACGCCATCAGCTTTTTTTCGTTCAGAATGCCCCAGATGATAAACGCGGCGAGCAGCGCTTCGCCCGCAACGAGAAGGATCGCAGAGATCTCCATGTTTGATATCCGCCTTTCTGTCGGTTCGAACGGAACCGAACATTTGTTTTATCTGACAATGTCATTTTAATACGGATCGGGGCGTTTGTCAATACAAATGTTCGAAAAATGTCCGTTTTAGGTCCCTAATAAAGGACAGTGAACGCTCTCTATGGATTTTTTACAGAATATACCACAAGATATTGTGGCTGTCAAGCGATTCGACAAAGATAGAACGGCTTCGCATTTTTTTATATGAAAACGTCTTCGGCATATCGCCTCCTTTTTCTTTGATCCCGGGGGACGAAAAGGTGTTTTCGACAGAACAAAAAAACCGCCCACTGCGTGAGCGGTCGGGGATATGCGTTTACTCGATCGTGATGCGGGCGCGTGCATGGGAATCCAGATGCGGGTGGTCCTGAAAATAGATTTCCAGTATCTCCCGGCACGAGGTGGATATGACCCGCGTCTCCCCGTTCTTTTCGATCTCCGAGAGCGGCATATCGAGCGCTTTCTCCATGTTCAGAAAATGAAAGTGCTGCATGCCCGCGATGAGAAGGCTGTCCGGCCCGATCTCTCTGCCGTTCAGGGTGAGCGACCGTATCTCATGTTCGCTTTTTGCATATACCACCCGCATGCCGTCTGAAAGCTGGTAGAATTCGCTGTGTACGCCCTCGAACACCTCGTCCCGCAGCATATACCGCAGCATGTGCCGCAGCTGCCTGCCCGATAGGGGGAACATATGGATCGCGTCGTCAAAGGGGAAGCATTCCACCAGATCCGAAAGCGTTACGATCGGCCCCAGGGCGGGGGATCGTACGCTGCCGGAGCCCAGCAGCATCAGATCCAGCCCCAGGCTGTTTTTCAGCGCGTCCGCGAACAGCCCGCCGAGGTCGGTCGCGGCATTGCGGGCGGGGTGGGTCAGGCGGCGCGAAAAGCGCGTCACGACGCGGCCGTATTTTTCATCCGTTTTGCGCTTGTAGGCGGAGAGCAGCGTTTCGATCTTCGGGTCGGCGGGGCAGAGGTCGGCGTTGATCGGTATGCACTGCCAGTCGTATCGCGCTACGCAGTTCCTTTCCGTATCCACAAGAATGTCGAACCGGCCGATCTGGTCGGTCCCCGTGCCCGCCTGTACGATCAGAATGCCGTTTACGCGCGCCGGTTCGTCGATCAGCGTATGAGAGTGGCCGCCGATGATCACGTCCACCCCCCACGCGGGGTCGAGCCTTGCCGCGAGCTTTTTATCCTCTTCAAAGCCGATGTGCGTGAGAAGTACCGTAAAGTCAACGTCTATCGCGTTGTAGGCGTTGCAGATCCTGCCGATCTCTTCCGCTGCGTCGCCGGCGTTTACAAAGGCGCTGATGAGCCGGTCTTCGCACCCTTCGGCAATCACGTCCTCGGTCAGAATGCCGATGAACAGGATCTTCATTCCGTCTATCTCGCGGAGCAGACAGGGCCTGAACAGCCTTGCGCGGTTCAGCTTTATATAAAGATTGCTGTTGATGATGGGGAACTGGGCGCATTTTTCCAGAAACAGCAGATGCGCCAGACCGTAGTCGGTCTCATGGTTCCCGAGCCCGACGACGTCGGGCGAGAGCATATTCATGATCTCTATGGTTGAGATCCCCTGGTATTCCGAATCGATCACAGAGCCGCGGAACATATCCCCCGCGATGCAGTAGAGCGTGTTCGGCTCCTCGGCGCGCACCCGGCTGATATAGCCCGAGAGCATCGAAACGCCGCCCACAAGCGTATCGTCGATCTGTTCCGCCAGAAAATCCCCGTGCATATCGTTGGAATGCAGCAGCGTCAGTTTCTTATACCGTCCCATCCCGTACCTCTGTTCTTCTGCCTGAAAATATGTATCTATCATAGCATGATCCGGGCCGAAAAA
>CADBOC010000123.1 GCA_902796175.1 Oscillospiraceae bacterium
CTTTGTTCTTTTCGCGGATGGCCTTGAGCAGCGCGGGATCCGCCCCCGCTTTTTCGGCCTGGTCGATCATGGCGCTTAAGTCCTTCGGCAGGCATGAGCCGGAAAAACCGCGCTTGTCAGGGTATACAAAGGTATGGCTGCGGCCGATGCGGGGGTCGAGCAGCCAGGTCTCACGCAGGTCCGTATAATCTACGCCCAGCGCCTGGGCCAGGTCAAAGAACTCGTTGCAGAAAGTGACCTTCGCGGCGAGGAAGCAGTTTTCCATGTATTTCGCGAGCTCCGCCGTTTTCGCGTCCACCTGATGGATGATCACGTTTGAGGTAAATACCTGCTGGTAAACGCGCACGACCGGGCCGAGATCCTCGCGGCGGCCGCCGAGCGTGATCCAGGAACGCGCCATCGGATCCGCGAACGGGTGGTTCACGGTCTCCCCGTAGTATTCGGGCTGAAAAACGATGTGCTTGCCGGTCTCTTCCATCATACGGTCGGTAAAGCCTACCGGCACGGTGGAGCGCAGCACCACCGTTTTTGCTTCGATCCAATGCAGGATATCCTCCACGATCGCCGTATCGCAGGAGCCGTCCGCCGCCATGGGCGTAGGCACGCAGACGAACGCCACGTCGCAGGCGTTGATCTCTTCTTTGCAGCCGATGCCGAGCGGCCCGTCGTAAACGGCGGCCTCAGGGAACAGGCTGCACATGGTGGTTCCGACGTGGCCCCTGCCAACTATCCCGATCTTCATACTCAAATCCTCCTGTTTTTCAAAGAAAAAGCCGTTTGCGGCCAACGGGTCCTGCCGACGGCTGTGTTATTTTTTATTATATCACAGATCCGCCGTAAAATCAAGATTCAGAATCCTCGAGCAGACGGGTGAGATCCTCGATCTCAGCGGGCCCCTCGTCCGTCAGCATCGCGCGGCGTTCGTTCAGGGCGATGTACATTCTTTCCCGTTTTTCTCCTACCAGATCGTAGAACAGGTAGGGGATCATGCGCACCACGTTCGGCAGGATCATGATGCCGACGAAGAGAAAGAACACGCGCTGATATACGACCTTGCTCCCCTGGCTCCAGGGCAGCATCGTGATCGTGGGGTCGTACCCCGACCAGCGGAAGAGAAAAACCGTGAACATGGCGTTGATGGGCGCCGTGATCTTGGAGATGAGGCCCGTTAAGATGCCGATGGTGCCGTCCGGCCGTTCGCCGGTCACGTATTCGGTGTAGTCGTTGATCTCACGGTTCAGCTCCGCCTCGAACACGGCGGCGGGCGCGTCGTTCACGCCGTCTATGCCGTGGAAGAACGAGAACAGCGCGATCAGATACCACTGCTTTTCCACAAACGGGCAGCCGGCCGCCACCAGGATCACGCAGACCAGAAGGTCCCAGAGCCGCAGCACGATCACGCCGGTGCGGTTGTTGTTTTTGAACAGCTTCTGAAACTTCGGGATGAAGCCGACGCTCAGATAGGTGAATACGTTATACGGCAGGTACGCGACGAAGGAGCCCACCATGCCGCCGAATATCTCCTGCTGGGTCACCACGTCCCATTTGTAGCCGCCGTCGCTCCACCAGCCCACGGCGAAGCTCGCAAGGAAGTTGCGCAGCGCGTACTTGTTTTTCAGAATGTAGAACATGGTCTTTGTTACGGGGGCGGGTTTGGGCTGCAGCAGGATGCGTTCTTTGCATTTTAGCCCCATCATCACGTTCCCGAAGATCCCCGCCGAGCTGCTCACCAGGCTGAACAGGCAGAAAAGCAAAGGCATCGGCACGTTGATAAACCCCTTGTTCGTCAGCTCCATAAAGGGGATGAACAGCAGAAATACGAGCTGCGAACCCGTATACCCGGCGTACTGCTGGATGAGCCCCACCCGGATGCGGTCCTGCGGGTTCGCCGTCTGCAGCGAAAGCATGTTGTCGCGCGGGATCTGGTAGATGGTGGAGAAGGTCTCCTGCAGAAAGAGCATCACAAAAACGAACACGATCTTTTTCGGATCGTTGCCGGAGGATCTTCCCAGGAACAGCGCTCCGGAGTAAAGCGCCGTCGTGCACAGATAATACGGCGCGCAGGTGGAGATCACATACGGGCGGGCTTTGCCCCAGCGCGTTCGGGTACGGTCGTACAGAATGCCCATCAGGGGGTTGTTCAGCACGTCGTAGATCCCGATCAGGGTCAGGATCCAGGTGACGTAGAACATATCGATTTTCAGCACGTTCACGAAATAGAGCGTGCGGTAGTGTTCGAGCGCCTGCTGCATATATTTGGCGAATTCGCCGATCCCGGGATACACGGTCTCTTTCACGGTGAGCACGGGCGTATGGAACATGCGTACGGCGATGCCGCTGTATTTCTGCAGCTTTTCGCCGGCGATCGACTGCGCGGCGTTTTCTTCTGCCGTAAAAACCGTTTCTATGGCGTTTTTTTTGTGTGGACCTTCCATGGCGGGCTGCCGTTCCTTTCAGTCTTTTTTCTTCATTATATCATGTGTTCCGATATTTGCAACAAAAAAAACCGGAACATTTGCCGTTCCGGCTTCGTATTATTTTATAACAGCCCGGTTTCTTCGAGCTTTTTACCGAAGAAGCGTACAGGCTTGAGCAGGAGCCTTCTTACGGGCAGCCCCAGCGCCAGCGCCGCCGGGATGTACGCGGAAAGCTTTAACAGGTCGGTCCAGTAATCCGCGCCCCATGTCCCGCACACGCATTCGCGCATGGCGTTGATCACAAAGGTGAAGGGCAGGTAGGGGTTGACGGCGCGGAAGAAGGCGGGCGTTACGTCGATGGGGAAGGTGCCGCCCGAGCCGCCGAGCTGGATCACCAGCAGGATCACCACGATCGCCTTGCCAATATCGCCGAAGGCCGCGACAAGGGAGTAGATGAAAAAGGAGTATATGAGCGCCGCCGCCGTGCCGGCAAGCAGGAACAGCAGGGGGTGATAGCACTGGATCTTTAAGAAATACAGGTCGCCGACGCAGATGATCAGCCCCTGGATCAGCGCGAATAGCGCGAAGGTCATCGCGCGGCCGAAGTATTCTTCGGCGGGTTTAACGCCGCCGAGCTCCTTTTTGTTTTTGATATCTGTCTTAAAGATCGCGATCAGGATCACGCCGCCCACCCAGATGGCGAGCGCAGAATAGAACGGCGCCATGGCGGAGCCGTAGTTTTCGATGCCGTATACCGTATCGGTATCGACCTGTACGGGGCTTGCGAGAAAAGAGCCGAGCGCGTCGCCGTTGTTTACCAGCAGATTATAGATCACGTTCACGGTCTCGCTGTCGCTCAGGCCTGCGGTGAGCTGCGCGAGGCTGTCCAGCTTTTCTGAAAACCCCGAGAGCAGCGCCGAAAGGCTGTTCAGCACGTCCTCCCCGCCGACGGCGGTCTTATCGAGCGCCAGGGCAAGGTTTTTCAGATCCTC